>JANNSA010000702.1:0-5773 GCA_031402115.1 Hyphomicrobiaceae bacterium
GCCCATGCTCGTCCTCAGTTAGGTCGAAGCCATTCAACAGATAAACGTCGTCGAGTCCGCATGCTCGGTAGTGGTAGGGGGCGATGCGCCGGGCCTCACCATCGACTTGGAACTGCTTGTTCTCCGCCATCAGAAATTCTCCCATTCGACCGTCTTGATCAACAGACGAACAGTCCGCTGAACGATCGTCACCACGCCTACTTCACGCTCACCGCCGAGATGCTCTTGCGGGAGCACTACCTTGCATTTCCACTCGTCAATCTTGGCCCCTGGTTCGATTGGCCCAACGATATCGCCTCTACGCAGAATTCGCATGGCATCGAGATCGGTGATGTCGCGTTCGTAAAGTCGATCCAGGGCATGGGTCGTCCAAGTCACGCACGAACTGTCTTTCGCGAGTTCGCGTATCACGCCGACAAGCTGATGCGCTTTCGGCGGAACGTCTGGCCATGTCCCGAGCGGCTGTGCGATGATCATGCATCTATCAATATGATAGATTATTTAGCAACGTCAATACCACCGGGCTTACAATAAATCATTAAGGCGCTATCCGTTGCTGGCAAGCCTCGACGCCGCCCCTGCCCCTCACGCCGCCGGCAGCGTCAGCCTGGCGCGCAGGCCGCCTTGCGGGGCGCGGTCGAGGTCGAAGCGGCCTTTGTAGAGGTCAACGAGGTCGGTGACGATGGCCATGCCGAGGCCGGAGCCGGGCTTGGTTTCGTCGAGGCGCTTGCCGCGTTGGCGGGCGGCGACGCGCTGTTCCTCGTTGAGCCCCGGGCCGTCATCGTCGATGGTGAATTCCAGCGTGCGGGGAGCCCGCTTGTCCTTGGCTGGTGTCAGGGCGACGCTCAGACTGATCTCATTGTCGGCCCACTTGCAGGCGTTATCCATCAAATTGCCGAGCATTTCCTCCAGGTCCTGCTTCTCGCCGGCAAAGTTGAGACCGGCCGGGCAGGCAGCGCTGACGACCAGGCCACGCTCGCCATAGATGCGATTGAGCGTGCGCACCATGGCGTCGGCGATCGGCTTCACGTCGGTGACGCCACCAATCGTGCCAACGCGGGCAACCATGCGGGCGCGGTCAAGGTGATGCTGCACCTGATCGCGCATGATCCTGGCCTGCTCGGTCACTTTGCGCGCCAACGGTCCCTTGTCGTCGGCGGCCTCGTTGGTGATCACCGACAGCGGTGTCTTCAGCGCGTGCGCGAGATTGCCGACATGGGTGCGGGCACGCTCGATGATGTCTTCATTGGATTGGATCAGCGCGTTCAGTTCGGCCTGCAGCGCCACGATCTCGGACGGGAAATCCCCCTCCAATCGCTTGGCCTGACCCGAGCGGATGTCGGTCAGGCCCTTCTGAATGGCGCCAAGCGGCTTCAGGCCGTAGCGGATGCCAAGCGCCATGGCCGCGATCATGCCGATCGCCAAAACCGCGAAGGCGTAATACAGCCGGTTGTGGAAGCGCGCGACGTTCCATTCGATCTCAGCGCGGTTGCCGGTGACGATAACGCGGTAGCTGCGCGTCTGGTCGCCGCTGCCGATCTTGTACTGCCGTTCGAGCAGCCGGATGGCACCGTTATCGGGGCCAACGCTGTCGGCGATCCGGTACGGCAGACCAGAGGGCTGCGTCGCGTCCGGCGGCATTGTCAGGGTGCCATCAAGCAGCGACGACGACGCCAGTCGGGCGCCGGCCGTTGTGCCCATCGGCTCGATTTCCCAGTACCAGCCGCTCGATGGCGAGGAGAACAAGGGATCGTCGAGCGCGATCGGCTGCGTCACGACGCCCTTGTTGGCTTTGGCGCTGTCGTTGGCGGCGTCGATCAGCGCCAGATTCGAATCGGCCAGTCGGCTGTTGAAGGTGGCTTCCACGTCCTGGCGGTAGAGCGAATACAGCATCCAATCGGTGACGGGCAGCACCAGCAGCAGCCACAGGATCGCCGCCGCGAACAGGCGGAACGCCAGGGAATTCGGCACCATCGAACGCGCCCACGGCCACCAGCTGTCGAGAGCTGAGCGGATGACGGGGTGGCGCGTGATGTCGGCGAAGGTCACGGCGATCCTGCAATGTCAGCGCGCGGCCCCGATATGGCCAGCTCGCCGAATATAGGCTGTTTGCCGCCAATCACCACTCATCTGGCGATTGGGCTTTGATCACCCAACGTCGCGGTTCAGGACCGCCGCCGCTTCGGTGTCGCTGCACCGCCACCGAGTTTCCGTGTCCGGCGTCTATCGCTATCAGCAATCGTGCTGGTCTTGCGCATGTGCGCCTGCACATGAACTGACGTCTTGCGAGCGTCGGCGTGACTGGCAACGTGGCGGGCGGCTTGGGGGGGAGGCGACCGGACTACAATCACGGCGCGAGATGCGGGAACCGTTAGCGCAGCCCTGGTGACCTGACGGCGGTTGGAGCACGCATTGACGCGTTCTATGTCGGCTGCGGTCGCGTCGACATCGATAGCCGGCAGTCCCAGGCATTCGGTCGCCGCGACGGCCTGCATGGCCACGAAGCCAAGCGCCGACATGCCAATTGGCCGGGCGCTGGAGGCTGTTACGAGTGCATCTGGCGATGGCTTCGGCGCGTTGTTTGCCAGTCGCCGCTGCTCGGCGCAGTTGTTGAAACGCGCGATATCGGCGGCGCTCGCATCCGAGTCGATCGCCCGCAATCGGATGCATGCCGCGAGTTCAACAGGTGCGCCAGTGCTGGCCGCAGCCAGGGCGCTGGCTGGTTGCAGCGCCAAGAAGAGAAGACAAAAGGCTCCGGCTACGCGCACACTCGCCACCATGGTTCCCGCCAACATCGATCAGGTTTAGCAGACCGGGATTACTGCGCGGTTAGCGGGGCCAGGGCCTTCAGATCTCATCCGGGTTGAGCGAGTAGCCGAGGCCGCGCACGGTGCGGATCATATCGGCGGGGATCTTCTTGCGCAGGCGGCCGATGAACACTTCGATAGTGTTCGAGTCGCGGTCGAAATCCTGTTCGTAGAGGTGCTCAACCAACTCGGTGCGCGAGACGACGCGGTCTCGGTGATGCAGCAGATAGGCGATCAGCCGGTACTCGTGGGAGGTCAGCTTGATGGCGGACCCATCATAGGTCACGCGCGCGGTTTTGGTGTCGAGGCGCAGCTTACCGCACTCGATCTCCGCCTTGGCATGGCCCGCCGCCCGGCGCAGCAGGGCGCGGATGCGGGCCAACAGTTCTTCCATGTTGAACGGCTTGGCCATGTAATCGTCGGCCCCGGCGTCCATGCCGGCGACTTTCTCGCTCCAGCGATCGCGCGCCGTCAGGATCAGCACCGGCATTTTCCGGTCATCGCGGCGCCACTGCTCCAGCACGCTGATGCCGTCGCGTTTGGGCAGGCCGATGTCGAGCACAACCAAGTCATAGGGCTCCGTATCGCCCATGAAATGGCCTTCCTCGCCATCAGACGCTTGGTCGACGGCATAGCCCGCCTCGCCCAGCGACTTGGCCAATTGCCGCAACAGATCCGGATCGTCCTCGACCAACAGGAGCCGCATGGATAGTCCGCCTTCCCGTGACGGGTTAACCGATGCGTACTTCTATACAGGTGATGCGGGCGATCCGGCTAGCGTTGCGTGGCGGGCTGCTTTACGGCGGCACAACACGTGCCTACCGCTGTTCGCCCTACCATGGCGTCTTGGCGTCGACGGTCAGGTCAACCACCGTGCCGTCGCCTTGTACGAAGACGAGGCGATAGACATACTTGTCTTCGGCGCGGCACAGGCTGACCTTGGTCAGGTTGCCTTCGACATGGCCCTTGGCCAATTCCTTGAGGTCCTTGGCGGGGGTCAGGCCGTTGTCGCGCACGATCGGTGCGGCTTTCGACCAGTCGTCGAGGCAGCCGTCAGCCTTGGCGCTAGCAGTGCGTACTGTTGCGACGCCCACAGCCTGCACGGCTAAGGCGACGGCGATAATTTTGATGATGTCCATCGTTGTCATTTCATTCGGCCTCGGCTGCATGACGGTCAAATTAACCCTCAGCGACTGAACCGGCGATGAACACATTGCGACGAAGTGACGGCCGAACTTACGAATACTTGCCGGACGGGTCGCAAGTTCTGGATGCAAGCTGCCGCAATTACAGTGAAAGTTGCAGTGTGCGGCGCTCCAACGGGGCGTCGGCGCGGACGCGGCCATAGATCGTCAGGATGGTGCCGAGAATGCCGCCGATGATCTGCAGCACCTGGGTCATCTGATCGCCAAACCGCAGGATGTCGGCTGCCGATAGATCGATTCCGAGCAGCGGGCCAAGCAGCGGGAGCACCGTCGACAAGGCAGTGATCACGGCGCCCCAGATCGTCAGTGAACGGCCCCACCATTTCGGTTGCTGGGTCATGGCTTCGGTCTCCTTGGTTGCGAGGGGTGTCAGTAGGCTCAAGGCAAGCCGTTCCGTCGCCGCGACGCGGGCCAGCCAGCCCTTGCCGAACACGGCGAAGTTGCGCGTCCGGCGGTAGCGCGCACGGCGCAAGTCAGCGGCACGGGTGATCAATTGTGCGAGGTCTGAACTGGCGATAGCCATCGCCGTCAGCGGGCCGAACTCGCCGTCAATGCTGGTGCCAGCCGCCTCCTGCAGCAGCCGGATGGCGGTGACGGGGCCCTGGTTCACGGCAGTATCGAACTGCCAGGCAGCGATTGCGGCCGGCAGCTGGTCACATGCCGCACGCTGCCAGTAGCGTTGGCGGTAAATGTCGTGCAGCACAGCATCAGGGATGGCGGCGAGCGTGGCGATCAGGCGATCGCGGTTGGCGGCCGTGATGGTTTCACCGGTATGCGCGGCGTAGGTCGCCAGCGTAATGCCGCGCTGCGTTGGTCCGCCCGGGTCGCGCGGGTCGTTGCTCCAGCCGCCCTCCTGCAACAGCACGTGCGCCAGCGCCGTCTCGAAGATGCTGGATGGGTATGCCGTCAGCGCCACTGCTGGCCAGCGCATACCGAGTAGCCGCGACTTGGGCAACGTCACGATGCTGACTGCGTCGTGCTGGTTGCCACCGAGGATTTGTAAGTGACCGGTGGAACTGCCGGCGACGAAGCCAACATGGCCCAACCGCGGATCGCCGCCGCGCGCAAACACGGCGATGGCGCCAACGCGCGGGTAATCGATGGCGGTGCCCCAGTCGAGATAGGAACGGGCCCGTAACGAGCGGGTGGAACGGATGCCCTGGCGCTCCAGGCAGGCGCCGGCGAAGGCCGCGCACCACGCCACTTCATCCGACGTCACCCAGTCCTGGCCGACGTCGCGGTAGTAGGCGACGATGCGCGGCGTCGCGGCAGCGCCGGTGGTTTCGACAACGCCGAGATCGCGCCGTGCGGCGACCAGCCACGCAGGTTCATCGCGCGCCGGGGCTGCAATGGTTGGGTCTAGCATCAGCCCCTCAGGTCATTGGGTTGCAGTCAACGGTTGCGGATGCGCGAAGAGCGCGATCAGGGGAACTGAAAGGGGCGTCTTTGACGCCTGGTCAGGCAATTGCCCGGTCTTAACGCTCCGTAGCGCAACGATTCCTGGCGACAGCACCAAAGGTCTCGAAGCTACAGATATTGACCACCCGTTGAAGTCGATCCAGCCGCATTACCAGGAAAATACGACGTACCAGCGCCGCCAGTAAACACCACGCCATTTGCAGAAACTTCGTGCCGGATACCAGTTGCGGCTCCAGTGAATGTGCAGCCGACCGCGCGGGCATAACTAACTCGCGTGCAAAGAATAAACATTGCCCGCCAAGCTGGTGTGCCCAAAAGCGTGATGGTACGGTTACCAAAATC
>JANNSA010000703.1:0-3193 GCA_031402115.1 Hyphomicrobiaceae bacterium
CAGGGATATTTCTTTTCGAAGGCACTGCCGCCGGCGGAGTTTGAAGCGGAGTTTTTGGACCTGCAGTAGCGCGGCGCCGAGTGGGGAACAAATGCGGACTCTAACTTGTGATCGATTAACTAATACGAGGCAAGGACAAAAGATGATGCTGCGCTCAGTAGTTCGCTTCATGCTGGGGGTACTTGTGTTTTTCCCTTTGTCAGCCTACGCCAAGAGTTCGGCCGGCGAAGAGTTTGTTGTTTCACTTGTCTTGGCCGTCATCCTTGGGGCGGGCGTTGGGATTTTGACCGCGTTAGGAAGAACAACAATTTTCTATTTTTGGCTATTGTGGACAGTCATCGGCCATAGTGTGCTTAGTTTTCTGTTGATTGCCGGCCTCTCCGACATGTGGTCCGCCCGAGAGCATTTCATCTCAAACTTGATTTGTGGGCTGATCGTGATCCCGATCTTGATGTGGCTTGCAAAAGTAGTTGTGGCTGAGCTTGCTAACCCCGGTGCAGAGCAATGAAGGACCAGCGTGACACGCTAGTACTGGTGGGCTTCGCAAGCCGAAAGTGCGCGGAACGCCGCGCCAATGCTCGAGTTTGATAAGGGCTGGTAGCCCAACCTAGGGCAAAAACATCTCCAACAAATCATTCAAAAACAACCCCCCCTTGTCGGTTGGCATAACTTTGACGTGACCACGCACGATCAACCCCTTTGCCTCCGCCTGATCCAGCTTTGACGCAATCGCCGTCACCGGCAACCCGGTGCGCTCCACAAACATCGCCAACGAACTCAATCAACGACCCCGGAAACGCCTTGGCTGGCTCTGCCCCGCCACGTTACTATCCAACCTGACCACCTCACCGACATGTTGAACGCGAACCTACCATAATGGCTGGAACGCCGCGCCACTGCTGAAGTTCTAAGTCAATATGAGAAAGGTAGATTTAGCACTGGCGAGGCTCTCCGCATTCACTCGCGACGCACCGCTTGCGTGCGCAAGCCGTGAAAAATTCAACGGCGTGCGCTCAGCCGGCCAGACCGGCGACCGCTTGACGCATGGTTGCGGCGCTGCGTTCCAGTGCGGCGCGTTCCTCGTCCGACATGCGCGGACGCAGTATGCTCGCCACGCCTTCCCGCCCGATCACAGCCGGCACCGACAAGGTCACGCCATATTCCGGCAGGTGACAGCCGAGCGGAAAGACGGCACGCTCATTGCGGGTCATCGCCTCGACGATCCGGCCGCAGGCCATGCCGATACCGTACTGGCTGGCGTTGATGCCCTCGATGATGGTGATGTTGGCGTTGCGTACCTGCGTCTCGACCCCCGCCTTGAAGTCGGCGATGTCTTCCTTGCGGATCAGGTCCAGCACCGGGCTGCCGGCCACCTGCGCCGAGGACCAGAGCAGCACACGAGAATTGCCGTGTTCCCCGACGCATTGTGCGTCCACCTCGGCCGGATGCACGCCGAGCTGACGGGCGATGTAAAACCGGAACCGCAATGTATCGATATATGTGCCGGAGCTGTGTACGCGATCATGCCCGGCGATCCGCCGCGCCAGTTCGGCGAGCGGCTCGGGCGGATTTGTAATGACAAGGATACTTGCCTTGGGCACGACCGCGACAATCTTCGGAACGATTTCCCGGATGATCGCGGCGTTGGTTCCCAGCAGTCGCAGGCGCCCGGCCGGATCGTTGCGGTCCATCGCGCCGCCGGCTTTCTCATTGATGCCGACTGCAACGAGGACCAGTTCCGCGTCTTCCAGGTCGGGGTAGCTGCCGCCGAAGAGCCGCACCGGCGGGCATAACGGTGTGCCGTATTGCATATCCGTGACGAGTCCGCGCACGCGCCCCTCGTCCTTGTCGATGACGACGATTTCATGTGCCCCGCCGCGGCCGATAATGGCCATGATGCACGCCGCACCGACCGCTCCTGCGCCAACAACGCCGACTTTCATGCATGCTCCCTGTATGTTTAAGACTATTCTTGATGATAGGCCATGCAACCTTGCCGGCCACGCTGTTTGTCGTCCTGGAAACAATCGCTAGAGCAGGCCCATCACACGCCAGATGGGCACGCTAAGCCCGACCGCGACAAGGGTCCAGGCTCCATAGGCGAGCGCCGCCGGACGTGCCTGGGCATGAGTGAAGAGCTTGCCTCCCGTGCCCGCGTGCAGGGCGAGATAGGTCGTACTCTGGTACGGCAGGAAGAAACCATTGCAGGCGATGACGGCTATCACCCCCACGACGAAGGGATGAATACCCGCCGCGCTCGCGATCGGCGCGAGTGCGATGGTGATAAGCGGAGCCGCCGCCTGCCAGCGCACGACAAAACTGACGGCAATACAAAGCAGAGCCAGGAGAAGCACGAACACGACGGGGACCGCCGCCACATCCCCCGCGCCCGCGGCAATCAGGTCCGCCAACCAGCGATTGAGCCCGGTACGTTCGAACACCGCAGCGAGGCTGATGAGCACGCCGAACAACAGCGCAAAATTCCAGTTCACGGCGCGCAGTGTGTTGACGGTGACGACGCGCGTGGCCGTCAGGACACCGGTGGCCAACACGGCGACCCAGACCGGGTCAACGCCGTGCATGGGCTGGGTCATGAAGCCGACGAGCAGACCGATGCCGACGCCAAGCGCAATCTTCTCGTCGCGCGACATGGCGCCGAGCAGCGCTCGTTGCAGCGCGAGCAAAGCCGCGTGATCGCTAGGCGGCCTGCTCTCTCCGGCAGTTGGCCGATATAGCCACACCAGGGATACGACAATCCCGAGGAACAGGATGACGTTGACGGGCGCGCCATATGCCGCCCAGGTAATCCAGTTAATGTTCGCGCGCGCGTCGGCAGGGAGCAGCGCAGCGACCAGGACCGCAGTGGTAGAACTCGTGAGAAACACCGCCGCCATCTGGCCGAAGCCAATCAGAGCTGCCATGGCGAGCCCAGCCGCAGCCTTTGACTGCGGGCGATAGCCGAGCATTTCGACGAGGTCCTTGAGCATCGGCGCGATGATGATGACGCGGCTGGTGGCATTTGGTACTGCAGGACCGATCAAGAGTCCGGCGAGCGAAAGCGTCGCTACCTCGCTGGGAAATCCGCCGCGCAGGTGCCCCATCATTTCCAGGGACAGGCGGTAGAGCACGCCGGTCGCGGCGATGCCTGCACTGGTGATCAGCACGGACACGACAAGCAGCCAGCTTGGGTTGG
>JANNSA010000704.1:0-6023 GCA_031402115.1 Hyphomicrobiaceae bacterium
TCGCAACGCGCTACGATAAGCAGGACGCCAACTTCCTTGCGTCAGTGAAACTGGCGGCGATCCGCATCTGGATCGGCTTTAATGAGTCTGTGGCCTAGTGCTGATTTAGCCATAATATCAGAACTCCATTTCTATTTGATATTATTATATTATCAACACAAACCAATACTCCCTAATTATTTTCTCCTATTTAATGATCTTCTATTCGGCGTTGTGCCCTTGATCGCAGCCTGTCGGCGCGGTTCGAGAATATTGAGCATTTGACTGCTCGCGGTCAGTCGATCTGCCATATTGTATAAATCCTTGTCATTTTTACTGTGATCAAGCAGGCCAGGGATGATTTCCACCAACTCCGGAGCCGCGATTGCCAAGCCGGTCGCGTTGATCCGCCGCGCCAAATGCGGATTGATCCTGCGCTCGAGTTCGTCGAAGGATGCGGCACAAAATCTTCGGTAAATCGCGTCATCTGTCATTGGCTGGCCATCGGCCTTGAGCCACATCGCATCGGAACCTTTGCCCGCTAGCAACAGCGGCCTATGGACACGCAGCCACACGTCGATATGTGAAGACAATGAAGCAGGAAGCACCGATTTGATCTCGACGTGTGTCTTGGTCTCCGACCGCGCGAAACGAACTTCATACCTGCCGTCCGCCAATCGTACGAGGTGAATGCCGACGCGCATTTGCGTCAGGTTGCGCAGCCGCAACGCCTTTGCCGCCAAGAGCGCCATCATCAGCCCATCGCCATAACGCAAGGCTGCACCAATGGCGTCGATGGCAGGGACGATCTTGAGCATGCGCCTCACTCCGGCATCATACAGTTCAGAGGGCGCGCACAGGCGGCTCGTGTAGTCGCGGCTCGGCCGGGCTTGGCGCTTCAAGCTCGCTACCACTGCCTTGATAAATGTGCGCTTATGCCCAGGCTGCATGACGCGCAGCGCTTCCGACAGGCCGATCACGTAGCTGGCCACGGTGACGCTTTGGACGCGTTGCTGAAGCTGCGTGACGTAGGTCGCGACGGCTTGCGATGTGACCCGATCGGCCGGGAGCCCCGAAGTCATGTTGCCGCCTGTTGCCTGGGAAAATGTCAGCCATCTGCCGTACTCGCGCTCGATTTTTGTTCGAGTATCCGGTCGCCAGTGCATGGCCAGCCCCTGTGGGTCGCGCAGGCTGCCGCGCGTAAACGCGCGGAGCCACCGTTGCTGGTCCTCCTTTGGCCATTCAGGGAATGGCAGCGATCGGCCGTCAACCACGCTTGCCACCCCGCCGCTTCTTGCCCTGCATCACGCCAAGTGCGGACAGTCGTCGCGACTCCAGAAGATCATTATATTTTTCCTGAGAAACTCGATGGTTTTTGGGGCCGTAAATCTTATGCAGCATGTCGAAATTCTTCCATCCACCAGCGCGGCGGACCACCTCCATCGCACCCGGATCGATATCCAAAATGATCCGTGGCATCAGTTTCCTGATAAGATGCGGATGGAACGGGATACCCGTCCCATCTTTGACGAATCGCTTCATTTGCATCTGGACGGTCGAGGGATCACGCACAGCGCCGTCTCGGCCAGGAAACAGCAACTGCGAATCTCCTGCCGAATTTTTCTCGACGATGTGCCTCCTGTAGTCCTTGATAAAGATGTCAAGCAGAGCGGCTGCATCGTCGTTCAAAAAAGCTTCGATTGGCTCGCCAGTTTTGGTCTCGCTGCCAGGAATGCGCACGACCACCCGCCGCCGACCATTGATCATCACAAAGAAAAAATGCAGATCTATCCGTAGGCTACTCATATTCTTTAGCCGCAGCGGCAGACACAACCACAACTCGAGCATCAGTGCGCATGCCAAGCGGTAGGCCTGGCGCACTTTGGACGTGGGAATGCCCCTGCGCACTTCGTCAAGCATGCGGCTTCCGAGCGACAACAGGGCGTCGCAGACGAGTGGATCATCCAGCATGTCCACGGCAGCGGCATCGCGGTCCGGATGCGATTTGAGGAATTGACGATGGCGCGCCGCCAGATTGTCGGCAATGATCTTTACAGACGCGAGTTGCTTCTTATTCAGGCCGGCATAGACGCGCGCGATGCCGACCAGAACGCTGACCGTCTGAGCGACGTTCGTGTTGACCGCGCCGTGGCGATCAATGAGGTAGTCTCCAATCGTGGTGATCGTGTCGGGTGCGCAAACCACTCGCCAGTGATCGATGGCCTCTGGCGGCACGTCGCTATAATGCAGCGCGCACGCAGCGACACGCAGCGCCCGCTGCTTAAAAGCGATCGTAGCTGGCGCCCTTCCCTTCATGGCGGGCAGTTTCGATCCGACCGACACGGGGCCGGTCGCCCGCTCGAACAGCAGATCGATCGACTCCTTGAACGTGGCCGGGAAAAAATTCCACGGCCGCCCCCAGATCACGCGAGCCTCGGGCCTGGTCAAACGGATCTGCGGCCACCACGGGTAACTCTCGACGCAGCGGTTCCAGGCGCGCAGGCACAAGCGGAGCTTGCGCTTTTTGTGCTTGACCCGCGGGTCTGCCTCGATCGCGGCCTGCAGGGTTGGGACGAAATCGTCGCTGATGTCCGGCGGGCTCATGTTTTGCTGAGCGAGCACCCGCAGAAGGTACCCAGCATAAATTCGCTCAAACTTTGTTGCCAGACGTTCCACCAGCGCGGCGGCCGCCGGCGGCAGCGGCTCCCGGACCGGCGTTACTGGCTCGATCGCATACCAGTCCGCCATCCGGGCGCAGGCTGAGCCCACGTTCGCAAGCGATTTTTGCGAGATTCCCAGTGCAGCCGGATTGAGGTTATCGATGCAGGTGATCACGGCGGCCCGCGTGAACACCGGCAGCTGCTGCTCCGGGTCAGCGGTGGGGCCGGCGGCGGCGCGAACGGCATCGCTCAGGCGTCGCAGGTCCGATCGATCCTGGACTGCGCCCTTGATGCGCCGCTGGTCGGCGGCTCGTAGATCGGCGACGGGCTGGATGCTGCGCAGCAGGGGCAATTTGATTCTCTTGGACTTCTTCAACATGGGTAGGAGCTCCATTTTCGGGATGAATTGAGGGGTGTGCAGGGTTGTCGGGATGCGTTGAGGTGCATTGGGGGGCGTTTCGGGAAAACAGCCCCCCACGCATTCCCCACAAGTGCAGGGGAATGTTTTCCTGCCGATTTTTCAGATCATTGATCTAACTGCGATTTTTGAGAAATCGCCTCAGGTCGCCGCGGCGGATGCGCAGCATCCTGCCGATACGGATCGCCGGGAGCTGCCCCGTGCGGATCCAGTCGCGTACCGTGCGCGGTTCGACCCGAAGCAACTGGGCGACCTCGTGCACAGTGAGCATTTCGTCGTCGTTGCTCATTGACCCACCTCCTGAGAGGCAGAGACGCATAACCGCGATCGACCGGCGCGCGCCATGACCAGCACTGTCACGCTCTCGATAACGACTAGGCGCCTGCCTCTTATGCGCACGCTCGCAAGTTCGCCGGTCGCGATCAGAGCGTAAATTGTAGTACGTCCTACTCCCAAGCGCTGGCCGGCTGCGCTGACAGAGCAGCAAAGGGGATGACTAATTGGCTGATGCATTGTGTGAGGTCCTTCGTTGTTGACCGTCACAACATGCCGACGCGCGCCGCTGAGTGCAGCTTTCAAATGTAGTCGCCGAATGGTCAAATGGGATCATGGCAATGCGCGGTTCAAAATTGCGCGCCGCTGCGGACAGCCATGCCGACAGGTCGCTTGACCTTGATGCCGCGTTCGATGAATTCCTGATCTCGTTCGACGAAGACGGTCGCATCTGCGTACTCTTCCGCGTTGACCGCCGCCGATCGCGCGGTGCTCGGAATTCACACGGAGCTTTGTGACTCTGTTCGGGCATGATGTAGCTCGATGCTCGATCCGTTGATTCGAAGTCACGGAAGGGCGCGATGAAATCGCCGGAATTTCCAAGGCTCTGATCGAGCAGTTGGACGAGTTGTCCGAGATGCAGCGCGGTGTACTGAAGGCGGCATTGAGGTCGAAGGGCTCCACCAACGATGCCCTCGCCCTGATCGAAACGCGGTTCGCGGCCGATCCGAGTTGCGGTCATTGCGGCTCGAAGCACTTCGGCACGTGGGGGCGCGCCAACGGCCTGCGCCGCTACAAGTGCAAGGACTGCGGTCGCACGTTCAACGCGCTCACCAGCACGCCGATGGCCCAGCTTCACAAGCGCGATGCCTGGCTCGCCTACGCCCGCGCTCGTCGATCGCGTCAGCCTGAGGAAGGCGGCCATGCGGTGAGATTGATCCCGCCGGCCTACGTGAAGCCGTTCGTCAAGCGACAGAAGAAGGATACCGCCGAAGAAGAGACGATCTGCGAGCCAGCAGGCGCAGCCTGTAGTCCGAGACAGCGTTTCTAGTCACTTGCCTTATCGCGCGGATCAGTCTGCCAGCCAGTGGCTCCTCCACGAACAAGGGTGGATTCCGAAATTTCGACAACGTTGTGTTTCTGCTTCGCGATGTCACGGATTGCGGCGTGCAGCCCCTTCACAGTCATCCCCAACGGCCGTCCGTGTGCGAAGTGTTTCGCAAGAATGTGTTGCACCAAAAGGATCTTCTCCGGGATCCTGACTGACGGGCGGGCCTTAGCCGGAGGCGCCTGACTCGAGACTGCTATGGCCGTGTCGGAATCCTCGGTCTCGGAGCGTGGGGATAGCGCGTCGGGAGGCCATTCTCCCATAACCTCGGTTCGAGCGATCGACATGTCGTGATAGCCATCGTCTTTGAACCAGAGGATTGGAGTGTGGGAGACTTCGGAATCGCACAGGCGCAGGCTGGCGAACTTGATCGAAGGAATAGAGATCATCTCGGATCCGCCTTGTGGAACAGCAAGCATACGGATGCGTTCGTTGAAAGCCGCTTCGCGAATCGTCTCGAAAGCCGAGGCAACCAATTCCAATCCCGCGATTGATTTGTGAGCGGCGCGACTGGCACTCTCCATGCGGGAGCACAGCTCGCCGACGCTCACCAGCGGTCGCCGAGTCAGGTGGAATCCACGTCCGTGGAGATTGGGCAACCACCACCGCGATTCAGTGGCGCGCGGTGCGTCCCAGGCCTCCCGGACTTCATCCATCGACCGTGTAAGTATCCATGCCAACGTCATCGGCAAGGACCAGGTCAGCTCGCCTTGAGGGTCCCACCGCTCGGGGACTCGTCGTATTTCGAAAGGCGGTAGCCCCCGCTTCGCCACCATGCCTTCGGCGGCTTGCGGGCTCAAGCGACCAGCGTAAACTAGTCGTTGGACATGCGCTGATTTCGAACTCGTGAGATGATGACACCAGAGCAGCTCGCAGCGAAGCTCTTTCGTGCGGGTCAAGGCCTTGCGGACTGGTCGCTTCGGCGATCCAGCGAGTCCCGCGAGTTCATCACGTATTCTCGCGATGCGTGCCCACAATGCGTCGCTGCCGAATGGACCAAAATTGTGGTCGCGGGCCCATATCGACCACTTGATGTCAGTGCTCTTGGCCAACTGTTTACGCCCCCTCCATCGGCGTCGACTTTGGCGCGGTGGCAGGATCGCAATGGGCTGCCCATGCTTCCATCAGGGCACGCCGCCGTTCGAGAGCGTCACCACGCCGATAGGCCTGCTCGGCTTTGTCGCCTATCGCATGCGCCAACGCATGCTCGGCAAGCTCACGTGAAAAATTCGTGGAGTTGCCTGCCCAGTCCCTGAAGCTCGACCGAAATCCATGAACGGTGTACGGCTTTGCCTGCAGTCGGCGCATCAACATTTCAGCAGCGCCTTCGGAAAGCGGGACGTCGCCACGGGAGCCCGTAAAAATAAAATTGCACGTTCGCGATGTGACTAGTTCCTGCAAGATCGAAATTGCGCGCGATGACAGCGGAACTCGATGCTCTATTCCCGCTTTCATGCGAAGTGCGGGCACGATCCAAATCTTATTTGCGAAGTCAATTTCGTCCCAGGCCGCCCCCATGATCTTGCCGTCGCGCACCGATCGAAGAACTTCACCCGTCCGTGCGCAGGTGAGGATAATGAACTCA
>JANNSA010000705.1:0-4943 GCA_031402115.1 Hyphomicrobiaceae bacterium
GGTGGTCGAGGCTCTCATCCTTGGCGATGGCCTGCGTGGCAAGGCGCAAGAACGCCGCTGCCCATTTCACCTCGGCAGTGAAGTCCAGGATGGCCGGATCAGGTGATAGATCGGCATAAACCTTGATGAAAATCCGGCTCAGGCGTTGGAGATCGAACCACTCATCTTCGCGCCCGTCTGCGGCGATGGCAGCGGCCTTGTAGGCAGCGGCCTTTTCGTCCATGCCCTCCAGCCCCATTCCCCGTTTCTGCGCCCGGTAACGGGCATGGGCTTCCTTGAGGCCGTTGCGAAGCACGGCGATGTCGCGCATCGCGTTCTCTACATCATCGGTGCGGTAGGACTTGAGCGCCTCTTCGAGGTTGTTGGTCACGCCGATGTAATCGACGATCCGGCCATTAGGCTTGGCGATCTCACCGCCGTTCGGCAGCTTGATCGAACAGGTGCGGTTGGTCCGGGCGATGGCTTGGAGCAAGTTGTGCTCTTTTAGCGGCTTGTCGAGATACATGACGTGCTCGATGGGTGCGTCGAACCCGGTCAACAGTTTATCGCACACGATCAGGAAGCTGGGTTCCTGCCCGTATGCCTTGAACCGCTTCTTGGCGTCTTTTTCGCCCTCGGCATCGAGATAGAACACCTCCAGCCCGTCGCGCAGGGCCTGCACGTCGGCGTTCTCGCTCGGCTTGTTGTCCTCTTGGCTCTTGGAGAACACGCAGGCGATCATCGCGTCGGCCTGTGTCTGCGCCGCCTCGGCCTCGATACCGCCCTTGACCAGATCGACGGCAATCACGCCAGACAGGGCGGCGCGGTAGAGCACGATGGCCTCGCGATCCACGACCACGATCTGTGCCTTGAAGCCGTCCGGCTGGCACACCTGCTTGAAGTGCTCCCATATATCATAGGCGATCAGCCGGATGCGTTCGGGGTGCTTGGCAATAGTGGCCAGCGTCAGGCCCTTGCGTTTCAGTTCCTCGCGCTTGTCGTCGGGCAGATCGACAAACCAGCGGTCGAACAGAATATCGATTTCGGCCTCGTTGATCGACCAGTCCGCTTTGCGGCCTTCATAGAGGATCGGCACGGTCGCGCCGTCGCGCACGGCGTCGTCGATCCCATACTTGTCGAGGTAGCCTTCGCCTGCGACGCTGAACCGGGCGTAGGTGTCCTTGTCGGTTGATTTGATCGGCGTGCCGGTGAAGCCGTAGAAGTGGGCATCGGGCAGCGTCGCTTGCAGGAACGCGCCCAAGTCTTTCTCTTGCGTGCGGTGGCACTCGTCCACCAGCACGATCCAGTTGCCGGAGTTGGGGATCGGTTCCCGTGACCCGGCAAACTTGAAGATAGTCGAAAGCAGTATCTGGCCGTTGCCGCCACGGTTGACGGCATCGCGCAGCGCCGCCACTGATCCGCACTGCGCTGGATTGGGCAGGCCACAGGCGACAAACGTCTTGCTGATCTGGTCGTCGAGGTCGATCCGGTCAGTCAGCACAAGGATGTTGGGGTTGGCCAGTGTAGGCGCGTCGAGCGTCAGATGGGTTTTCAGCTTGAGCGCGAGAAACACCATCGTCAGGCTCTTGCCGCTGCCCTGCGTGTGCCAAATCAGGCCCTTACGGTTCTCGCCCGCTGCAACCCGTTGCACCGCCTTGTTGACGGCGCGGAACTGCTGGTAGCGGCAGACCTTCTTGATCTTCCGGCCGGTCTCCGGGTCAATCTCGAACACAATGAAATGCGCCACCATGTCGAGCAAGCGCCATGGCTCGCACAGGCACCACAGGTCTTTGGCGAGAGCGTCCGGGAAGTCGGAACTGGTGCGCGGCCATGCGTCGGGCCACGGGGCATAGAACTGCGAGGGCGAGCCGGTCGCGCCGTATTCGGTTTTCATCCCATCGGTCAGGATGTTGAAGGCGTTGGGGTAGAACAGGCGCGGGATGTCGCGTTCATACTGCTTGATCTGCTCGAACGCCTCGTCGCCGGTCGCGGTGCCTTTGAGCGGCGACTTGGCCTCGATAACCACAATCGGGATACCGTTCACGAACAGCACGATGTCGGGGATGCGCGGGCGCTGCGCGGCAACGCGCAACTGGCGCACGACATGGAAGGTGTTGTTGCCGGGCGTCTTGAAGTCGATCAGAGCAATGGGCCGGTCGCGGTTCTCGCCCGTCAGGCGGCGCGAGTAGCCACCGCGCAGCTTGCGCTGCCAGTCCTCATTGTCGGACAGCGTCGCAAGGTCGTTATAGACCGCCTCGGCATCGCCCGCGCCGATGCCATTCAGCGCCTGCAACGCCGCGATCAGCACCGGCTTGAGGATGACGCGGTTCTCTTCCACCCGCATCGCCAGCGCGGCCTGCGGCTCCAGCGGCTGGTAGCCCAGCGCCACCAGCACTTCCATCGCGGGCTTCTCGGCAAGGCGAAACTCACTCATGCGGGGACCCGGACATGGCCGGAGAGCAGGTCAAACATGAGAGACGATTTGGTTATCTGATGCGATGCTAGCGTGCTTTGATTGATGCGCCGGGTGCCCTCTATCATCAGCAAGGCATCAACCCACCCGCCCTGTTCTGCCTGTGGGATGTCTGGCATTGGCAACTCGCCGATGATCGTGGTGTTCAGGTTCGGCATTGTCGCGCCCACCGCATGTGCGCAAAGCCAGTTGCGGGCCTGCCGCGACTGTATCAAGAAGTAGGCCAAGGCAGGGTCGATCTTGGCGGTATCAAGCCGAGCGCGCAGACAACCCGTGCCGCACATGGCAACCGGATCGCCCTCCAGATAGAGACCGCACCGGCCAATCTCGCCCCGTCGAGCGAACAGCACGTCGCCCGGCTGGAGAATATGACGTGCCAGTTCGCGGGACTTTGCGACAGGAGCTTTCTTCGCCGCGACAAAATCCATTCCTTGCGGCGTCAGATCGACCGGCATGATGAGCGGGATACCGTCGTTTACATAGTCCTCCGCCTTGAGTTGGCTGCCGAACGGGCCGGTTTGAAGCCCTCCTGTCAAACAATAGGTTTCTAGCTTCGCGGAAGCGTCGCCATAGCATGAGAACAGATCAGCCAGCACAGCTTCAAAAGCCTCGTCTGCTTGCGCTATGACCAGCGATGCGGCCAAAATAGCATCATCTACCGACCGCAGCACCTCGGCGATCCGCCTCTGCTCGCCGAGAGGTGGGGCAGCAATCTCGAAGGACAGGATAGATCGCGCATGGGTCCGGGGCATTTTCGTGCCCGCTGATGTCGCCACGGCATGGGCGACCAGCGGCTCGGACTGGAGAACTTGAAATAGAAAGTTGGGATCAGCAGCCGGTTTTGCACGAAGAACGATCACGTCGGTGGAGCACACGCCGTCAAACGCTGGTCGGGCAACTTTACGGAGATTTGGCCGCAGCTTTCCATATAGGATGTCCCCGCTTCGGAAGCGGGACTTTTGACTGACCACGTCTGCAACACTGCCGACACCTTCCAAGCGCCCTGATCCCTGCCCGATATGTTCAAGGCCGACGTAGTGGGCAGCCAGATGGCGAGGCAGCGAAACCGGGTCAACCCGGTCGGTCACCTCGGCACAGAGCCGCGAAAGAGGGCGCGTATCCCAGCCTTCCGGCAAGGCATCAACATCCCGCTCAAGTTCGACCAACTCACTCGACATAGCCCAGCCTCTGGAGATGGCTGAACATGACCGCCTCGGCGTCATTGCGCTGGGCGATCAGGTCTTGCAGTTTGGCGACTTCCGCCGCGACATCGACCGCCTTGGCATCCGCGCCGGTCTGCACGTAGCGGCTGATGTTGAGGTTGTGGCCGTTGGCGGCGATCTCGGCCACGGACACCACGCGGGCCAGTTTGTCGATGTCGGCAAAGCCATGCACCGCGTCGGCCAGCGCCTTCACGTTGGTTTCGGTTAGGAAGTTCTGCGCTTTGCCGGGCAGGTAGGTAGCATCGCCGTTGACTATCAGCACTTTGCCGCACCGGTCGGCGGGCTTCTTCTTGCGGCAGATCAGCAGGGCGGCAGGGATGCCCGCTCCGTAGAACAGATTTGGCGCGAGGCCGACAACCGCATCGATAACGTCTGCGGCCAGCATGGCCTCCCGGATGCGGCCTTCGGCCCCGCCACGGAACAACACGCCATGCGGCACCACCACCGCCAGCATCCCGCCATCCTTGAGGCTGGCGAGCATGTGCTGGACAAAAGCGAGGTCGCCATAGCCCTTGGGCGGGCAGCCATAGTCATCGCGACCGAATGGATCGCCGTTCTGCCAAACCTCGTAGCCCCAAACTTTCTCCGAGAACGGCGGGTTGGCCAGCACCCGGTCATAGGCCCCGATGCCCTCAACAAACTCGCGGGCTTTGGTGTCATACCGCTTGGGCGACAGGATCGTGTCGCCCTTAGCAATGAAGGCGTCGTCCACGTCGTGCAGGAACAGGTTGATCTCGGCGATGCCCCACGTGGCGAAGTTCTTCTCCTGCCCATAAAGCGACAGGCTGCGCGCATCCTCGCCCCGGTCTTTCAGATACTGCACCGCTTCTAGCAACATGCCCGCCGATCCACAGGTGGGATCGTAAACCGACATGCCGGGGCGTGGGTCGATGATCTCAACCATAAGCCGAACAATGGAACGCGGGGTGTAGAACTCCCCACCCTTTTTGCCCGCACCTTCTGCGAACATCTTGATTAGGTAGAGGTAGGCGTCGCCGAGCATGTCGGCGGGCGCATCAGCGTTACGCAGGCGGTGCTTCTCGAAATGTGCGAGCAGCTTTTCCAACAAGGCGTCGGAGAAGCGATCCTGATTGGCAAAGTCCACCGAGTTGAACACGCCGCGCAGCCGCAGGTTGGCATCTTCGATGGCCGCCAGCGCGTTGTTCAGCCGCTGGCCGATCTGCGTGGATTGCTGGCGCATGGCATCCCAGCGGTGCTCCGTCGGGATGTGAAAGCGGTGCTCGTCCGGGTCAGCCGCTTCCTCGCGG
>JANNSA010000706.1:0-3103 GCA_031402115.1 Hyphomicrobiaceae bacterium
GGCGGCAGTCGATTACCAACGCCATCACGGCGGCCAGCCCCGTCGGCCAGGGCCTGATTGCGCGCGTCAGCGACGTGCTTGGTGGCCCTACCCTGGTGCCTGTCGAAGCGACGCCGCGCGCGCCTGGCACGGCGACGCCGATTGATCTCGACGGCTGGCACGCGCCGCTCAACAAGAGCATCCGCAAGCCAGCGCGCGTCGGCATCATCATCCTTGCAGTCTTTGGCGGTGGTTTCCTGCTCTGGGCCAACACCGCGCCGCTGGCCAGCGCCGTGGTTTCCAGCGGCTTGTTCGTGGCGACCGGCCAGAACCGCATCGTCCAGCATCTGGAAGGCGGCATCATCCGCAGCATCGCGGTGCAGGAGGGCCAGCCGGTCGAAGCAGGCCAGCAACTCGTGCTGCTCGACGATACGTCCATCCAGGCCGAAGTTCGGCGAATGGAGATCAAGCAGGCGACCTTGCTGGCGACCAAGTCCAGGCTCGATGCTGAGCGCTCATTCGAGGCCAGCGTCATCTATCCCGATGAGATCCTGGCGCGCCAGGACGACAGCGAGTTCGCCAAGATCATCAAGTCGCAGAATGCCTTGTTCGCCTCGCGCATGGAGGAGTTCGCGGCGCAGAAGCAGATCAACCACAGCCAGATCGCCGCCATCCAGAAGGAAATGGAGGGCTTGCAATCGCAAAAAGATTCCGCGTTCGAGCAGCTGCAACTCGTGCAGCAGGAACTGGTCGGGGCGCAAAAGCTCTATGGCAAGGGCCTGACGGAGCTATCGCGGCTGCTGCAAGTCAAGCGCAACAAGTCGAAGTTTGAGGGCGACGTCGGACAGTTCGTCTCGACCCTAGGCAAGGCCGAGCAGCGCATCCTGGAAACCAAGACGGAATTGCTGTCGATGCGCTCGCGGATGATCTCGGAGGGCGCCGAACTGTATCGCCAGACCACGGCGGAATTGTCGGACACGGAAGAGCGGCTGTACGCAGCGCGCGGCATCCTCAAACGGCAGGTGATCATCGCGCCGGTGCGCGGTGTCATCGTCAAGCTGAACTTCCACACCACGGGGGGCGTCATCGGACCCGGCCAGCCGGTACTTGAATTGCTGCCGACGGACGAGAAGCTGCTGGTGGAAGCCAATGTGCTGCCGCATGACATCAGCCATGTTCGCCTGGGCCTGGAAGCAGAGCTGCGGCTGACCAGCTTGAACCAACGCACAACGCCGCTGGTGCTCGGCAAAGTTGTTTATGTCTCAGCCGACAAAATCGAGAGCGACCCGCGCAGCCGCCCCGGACAGTACCACTACATCGCCCGCATCGAACTCGACGACGCCTCGGTCAAGAAGGGACTGGCCAAGGACGTCAAGATCGCCCCGGGCATGCCCGCCGAGGTCTATATCAAGACCGGCGAGCGGACCATGATGCAGTACCTGCTGCAGCCGCTGACCGATAGCCTGTCGCGCGCCGGCCGGGAGAGTTGAGAGAGGCGCCGCGGGAGCGCTCGGTCACGCTCGTGCGCCAATCGGTGCGGTGAACGTCGCGTCTTCGACGTTGCCGGTGTTGCGGACGCCGCTTGGTTCAAAGATCACGATCTCGGCCTCGCTGTCGGCGGCGGTGCGGTGTTCGACGCCACGCGGGACGACGACGCACTCGCCCGGCCCCATGTCAACGACATGGTCGCGAAATTCAACGCGGAAGCGGCCCTTCCAGACCATGAAGAACTCGTCCTCATTCTCGTGGTGGTGCCATGGGAAGTCGCCTGCGACTTTGACGATCTTGACGTCCTGACCGTTTAGCGACGCCACGATCTTAGGGCGCCACTGCTCAGTGACGGCGGCGAACTTGTCAGGGATCGAGATTTTCTGGTTCACTTCTCAACTGGCTCACATGTGGGAATGAAAAAGGGCGGCGCGCATCGCGAACCGCCCCAACCTTTGTCGTCGCGGTGCTCTTACATCTTCGCCTTGTCGGTCACGGCGGTGCTGAAGGCGCCAGCTGGCTCCTTGGTGATGACCGGGTCGGAGCCGCCCTTCATCAGGGTATCAACCGTGCGCTTATAGGCGGCCTGGTCGAGGCTGCCGTCCGAGCCCTCGGTCAGCTTGTTGATTTCGCCCATCATGGTCTTCTGGTGCGCTTCGGTCTGCGCGCCGGTCGTGTCGTTGGCGAGCACGATCTTGACCGCCTCATCGGCGTTGGCGCGGGCGTAGTCCCAGCCCTTCATGGAAGCCTTGACGAACTTGGCCATGGTCTCGACGAACTTGGCATCCTTGAGCTTGTCTTCCAGCACATAGAGCCCGTCCTCAAGTGTCGCGACGCCCTGGTCCTCATATTTGAAGACGACGATGTCTTCCGGTTTCACGCCGGCTTCGACGATCTGCCAGTACTCATTGTAGGCCATCGTCGAGATGCAGTCGGCCTGCTTCTGCAGGAACGGATCGACGTTGAAGCCCTGCTTCAGCACCTTGACGCCACCGGCCGAACCGTCGGTCTTCAGGCCAAGCTGGCTCATCCACGACAGGAACGGATATTCGTTGCCGTAGAACCAGACGCCCAGCGTCTTGTCCTTGAAGTCGGCGGGTGCGGCGATGCCGGTTTCCTTGCGGCACGACAGCATCATGCCCGAGCGCTTGAACGGCTGGGCGATGTTGACCAGCGGCACTCCCTTTTCGCGTGACGCCAGGGCCGATGGCATCCAGTCGACGATGACATCAGCGCCACCGCCAGCGATCACCTGCGGCGGTGAGATGTCGGGGCCGCCCGCCTTGATCGTCACGTCGAGGCCGGCTTCCTTGTAGAAGCCCTTGTCCTGGGCGACATAGTAGCCAGCGAACTGGGCCTGCGCCACCCACTTCAGCTGCAATGTGACCTTGTCCTGCGCCTGGGCCGGACCGGCGCCGGCGGCAAGCAAGGCTAAGCCTGCGATGGCAAGTTTCAACTTCATACTTTGCTCTCCCTGCAACGCCAGCCGACGGGGTCAGACCCCAGGTCGCCAGCACGAACCAGCAACAAATACCACAGGACACCAGGCCACAACGGGTCTTAACCCAATACCACAAAACATTCAAGCACACCTAAAACAAACCCCTTTGCTACATGGCCGTGGCACCCGTCTGCC
>JANNSA010000707.1:0-1663 GCA_031402115.1 Hyphomicrobiaceae bacterium
CCTTCGAGCCAACGGCCCAAACGATGCCGGATGCGTCCGAACCCGCCACATGGTAGGGTTGTTTGTGCACATCGAACATGGACACTGGCTGGCCAAGCGACGCCCAAACGCCGTTGTAGTTGACGCCGGCTGCCATCACGAGAACCAGGACATCGTGGCTGTCGAGCTGCCACGTGGGCACAACCTCGATTTGCATGGCCGTTTCGGGCAGACCTTCGCGCTCCTTGCGGATGGTCCAGGCGTACATGGTCTTGGGCACATGTCCGAGCGGCGGGATCTCGCCGATTTCGTACAAATCTTTTTTGCCGACACCCGAAATGAAGTCCTGCGCTGTCATTTGATTCTCTGTCCCCGCCGTTTTGCCCGCGCTTTGGCTCGTCATTGTCTCGTCTCTCCCTAACGAGGAATTCTGCCACCCTGGTCAGGCGCTGCCAAACGGCGTGCCGACCGTGCTTGTCGCAAAAGGTTCAAGCATTTTTTCGCAGCGCGATAAAGGGGGACAGCTGCGGCGGGCGGGCGCGGAGCAACCAATAATTAAACTTATCGCAATACTGTACATTTTTGTGTTTTCCGGCATCCAAGGCCGGCCGTCTGCGATTGTCTTTTGGATGGAACGCCGCAATGCTCGACACGCTCATGGCCATCGTCAATGTTAACTTCGTGACCGCGATGATCGTGGTCGCGCTGACAGTCGGCGCGGGCTTGATTTTCCGCGAATTGACCAACTCGAATCTGATGACGGCTGCTTTGGTGCCGCTCCTGGCGTTTGGGGCACTTTGCAGCATCTATGCGCTCGGCCAAGCCGGAATATTCTTCACAACCAATAAGGAAAGCAACGCCGTAGTTTCGTCAGGCGTGGGCATGATCCTGGCCTTGCTGATCATGCTGGGCGCCATCAGAAGCCGGTTCGCATTCGGTGAAATGCGCCGCCCCCCCGATGCCGCAGGACGCCTGCAAGACGCCGAATAGCTGCCAAAATACCGGCACGTATACCGGCTGGATTGGTCATGCAACGGCTTACCGCCGCGTGCTGACACGTCTTTCTGCCTTGGCCTCGCCCCCATAAGATAGCGCATTGCACAATGGCCCTGGTCCAGTCATGTATTGCGGGATCGTGCCGTGTCTCCGGTAAGCTTGCCGGGGCTGGCATATTTCCAGCGAAGCCGCAGCGATGAGTTTGAAGACCGCCATGAGCACACCAGGCCACACGCCCGAACGCGACAAACCTTGGCTGTTCCGGACTTACGCCGGGCATTCCACGGCGGCCAAGTCCAACGAACTCTACAAGAAAAATTTATCGAAGGGCCAAACGGGCCTGTCGATCGCTTTTGATCTACCGACCCAGACCGGTTATGACAGCGACCATGAACTGGCACGTGGCGAAGTTGGCAAGGTCGGCGTGCCGGTGTCGCACATCGGAGATATGCGCACGCTGCTCGACGGCATTCCGCTCGATCAAATGAACACGTCGATGACGATCAACGCGACGGCCGCATGGCTGTTGTCGCTGTACGTGGCCTACGCCGATGAAACAGGAGCGTCACGGTCGAAGCTGACCGGCACTATCCAAAACGATATCATCAAAGAATATCTGTCACGCGGCACCTACGTGTTCCCGCCAGAGCCGTCTTTGCGGCTGATCAAGGACACCATCGTGTTCTCG
>JANNSA010000708.1:0-4251 GCA_031402115.1 Hyphomicrobiaceae bacterium
AGGTCAACTACTCCGCCGCCTGCCGTTTCCCCGCCGCCATCACATCCAGACACGCGGCTTCGATCTTGGCGACGCTCGGCACATACAGGTCCTCCAGCGCTGGTGAGAACGGCACCGGTGCGTGCGGCGCCGTCACCATGCGGATCGGGCCTTTCAGCGAGCCGAACGCCTTTTCGGCGACCAGGGCGGCGATGTCCGTCGCCATCGAACAGCGCGGATGTGCCTCGTCGACGACCACCAGCCGGCCGGTTTCAGCGACCGTGTCGAGAATCGTCTCGGTGTCGAGTGGTGACGTGGTGCGCGGATCGACGACCGTGCAGCTGACACCTTTCTTGGCCAGCGCGTCGGCGGCCTCCAGCGCGAAATTGACCATCCGTCCAAACGCCACGATCGTCACGTCATCGCCCTCGCGCGCCACATTGGCCTCGCCGAATGGGATGGCGTAGGGCTCGTCTGGCACCTCGCCTTCCATGTCGTACATGGCCTTGTGTTCGAAGAAGATGACCGGATCATCGTCGCGGATCGCCTGAATCAATAGACCCTTGGCTTCATAGGGGTTTGAGGGCACCACGACTTTCAGGCCCGGGATGTGCGTGAACAGCGGATATAGGCATTGCGAGTGCTGCGACGCGGCGCGGAAGCCGGCGCCGTACATGGTGCGGATCACCAGGGGCGTCACCGCCTTGCCGCCGAACATGTAGCGGAACTTGGCGGCCTGATTGAAGATCTGGTCGAAGCAGACGCCCATGAAGTCGACGAACATCAGTTCGGCGATCGGCCTGAGGCCGGTCGCTGCTGCGCCGACCGCAGCGCCGATGAACGCGCTCTCGGTGATCGGCGTATCCAGCACGCGGTCGCGGCCGAACAACGGTAACAGGCCCTTGGTGGTACCCATCGGGCCACCCCAGGCATCCTGCTCGCCCTCGGCGCCAGCGCCACCCGCGATATCCTCGCCCATGATAATGACGCGCGGATCGCGGGTCATTTCCTGACGGATGGCCTCGTTGATCGCCTGGCGGTAGCTTTTCTTCGACATGGGTGCCTCTGGGGATTTGTGGGGCAGTAGGAATTCGGATATCGGATATCGGATTTCGGCATCATCCTTAGTCGATGCGATTTGACGGATTGCCGAGTACTTCGATATCCGACATCCGATATCCGAATTCCGCCTTCTGACTGCCTACTGCCACTGCTGGTTCAATATTTGTTATACACATCGGTCAGCAGATCGGCCTCGGTCGGCATCGGCGCCGCCTTGGCGATCTTCACGCATTTGGTGATCTGCGCCTTGACCGCTGTGTCGATCGCGTCGAGCTCCTTGGCGTCCAACAGCTTGGCGCCGGTGACGCGCTGGCGGAACAGCATCAGCGGGTCCTTGGCGGCGCGATAGTCCGCCACTTCGTTGTCGCGGCGATAGGTCATCGCGTCCCCTTCGAAGTGCCCGTAATAGCGCAGCACGCGGCTGTGAATAAGGCTTGGGCCGCCGCCTGAGCGCGCGCGCTCAATGGCCTCCCCAGCCGCCTCGTACACCGCGAAAAAGTCCGAGCCATCAACTTCCACCGACGGAATGCCAAAGCCCTGGCCACGCCCAACTTGGCTGCCGCCAACCGAGTAATTGCTGGACGTCGCCTCGGCATAGCCGTTGTCTTCCACGACAAACACCGCAGGCAGGTTCCAAACCTTGGCGAGGTTGTAGCTCTCCAGGGTGGTGCCCTGATTGGAGGCGCCGTCGCCGTAGAACGCCACCGCGACACCGCCGGTCTTCAGCGTCTTGGCGGTCAGCGCGGCGCCACAGATCAGCGGCTGGCCGGCGCCGACGATGCCATTGGCGCCCATCATGCCTTTCGACAGATCGGCGATGTGCATGGAGCCGCCCTTGCCGCCGCACAGGCCATCCTTGCGGCCGAAGATCTCGTGCATCATGCCGTCGACGTCGCAGCCCTTCGCGATGCAGTGGCCGTGGCCGCGATGCGTTGAAGCGATCTTGTCACGGTCATCCAAATGCATACAGACGCCGATGCCCGACGCTTCCTCGCCTGCATACAAGTGGACAAATCCCGGAATATCGCCGGCTGCGAACTCATCGTGCACGGCGTCCTCGAAATCGCGGATCGTGCGCATCTTGGTGTAAGCGGCGAGCAGGTCTTCACGCGGCAACTGCAGCGCGCTGGCGGTTGGCATCGGCGGTGCTCCCTGGGAGGTTTGCTGCTGGCTGGTCAACTTGCGAGTGCTGGAGTCAGGCGTCGGTGCGTTCGGCTGAGGACGTATCGTCAGACAATAGAAGCGCGGCTCGCTTGGCGTAAAGAGGCTTGACAAAAAATCGATTGCTTTAGTCGCCGCCCGAGTCACTTCGGGGCAGCGATCTGCCAGTCAACGGCGGCGCGGGGCCATCGATTACGATCTCGCCGGCACGCAAACAAAAGGGCGGCCACGCATGACCGCCCTTGAAACTAGCCGTGTCGTGCCAAACCCTTAGCGCTTGCGCAGGGCGTCGCGGATCTCTTCCAGCAGCACTTCCTGGCGGGCCGGAGCCGGGGCCGGCGCGGCAGCCTGTTCCTTTTCCATCCGCTTCTTGGCGGCGTTGACGAACTTGACCAGCATGAAAATTGCAAAAGCCGTGATCAGGAAGCTGATCAGCGCCTGGATGAACTTGCCATAGCCGATGCCGACAGCGGTGCCCGGGATCGTCAGCGCCAACTCGGAGAAGTTGATGCCCGACATCATGGCACCGATCGGCGGCATGATGATATCGCCGACCAGCGAGGCAATGATCGGCGCGAATGCGGCGCCCATGATGATGCCAACCGCCATATCGATCAGATTGCCTTTAAACGCAAATTCCTGGAATTCCTTCATGACACTCATCGCGTCTCTCCCATGATGCGAGCCGCCGCATGGGATCATGCGGCCGACACTTGTGAGTTCCCCCCACAGCGACCCCTCAGGCCCAGCCCCCCGAACTGGCGGGAACTGACGAATCGTGGCCGCATTAAACCGGCTTGCACGTGCCGTTGCAAATGCTGATCTTGACAGCGTTACCGAACCATGCCCGGAGGGCTGAGCGCAGCGGGAACCGACGCCCACCTGAGCCCTAGGGGATACAAAACTTAATTCGGCCGCACGACCCGCGAGTATGACCATCTAGTGTCGAGTCGAACTCAATATTGTGTCCCTGGCTGATTGTATCGCCAGTCGACACAGCGGAAGGATGCGGCGCATGACTGCCATGGACGTCCAACGGCGCAAACCGTTTTGGCGAGAGACCAAGGGGCTGGTGCTGTTGTGCCTGATAATACCGGCTGTTGTGATCGGCTCGCTGGCGTTCTGGGTGGAACGGCTTGGCAACCAGCAATTGCTTGGTTTCCCGCTTGGTTTTTTGATAGCCGGCAATGGCGTCGTGCTGCTCAGCCTCGCCGTTGTTGGCTGGTTCGCCGCCAAGCAGGATGAGATCGATCGCTGGCATGGCGCCCACGAAGACGATCGCTAAGGACTGGTTGAGGGGTTCCGGAGCCAATGACGTCGACCAGCTCAGCCAGTCAGTCTGGCAGTCAGCCGATCAACCAGGGGCTGTTGCCTGGCGCCTTGCAGATCCGGCGCGTTTCGCAGCTACCGGGCTATTTCGGCATCTTTGCTGCGGCCATCGTCGCCCTGCTGTTGCTGTGCCTGATCTTTGAACAATTGGGGGCGGCGACTTACTCCTTAACGCTGACGCTATTGCTGGTTCCGATCGGCGCCTATTGCCTGATTGGCATCGCCTCCTATTGTTCGGCGCCGGCCGACTTCTTCGCCGCTGGCCGCTCGGTCCCTGGCGTCTTCGCCGCGCTTGGCGCCAGCGTTGGCCTGCTCGGCGGCTCTGGCGTGGTGGCGCTGACCGGCGCTTTCTTCTTCCTCGGCTTTGACGCGATGCCGTATCTGATCGGCACCTGCCTGGGCTTGTTGATTGCCGCCGTACTGGTCATTCCCTACGTGCGCAAGGATGGGGCCTATACGCTGGCTGGCTTTCTCGGCCGCCGGTTCGAGAGCCGGCTGTTGCGCGTTCAGGCCGCGATTGGTCTCAGCCTGCCGGCGCTGCTTCTCCTCATCGCTGAACTGAAGCTCGGCGGCTTTCTAGCATCCCGCATGCTCGGCGTGCCGGCAACGGTTGCCGTCATCGGCGTCGCCGCTGTCGCCGTGATCACCATCATCGCTGGCGGCGTGCGCAGCCTGACCTGGAGTTCAGCCGCGCAAGGGCTGGTCGTGCTGCTGGCGATC
>JANNSA010000709.1:0-7547 GCA_031402115.1 Hyphomicrobiaceae bacterium
CTGGCGCAACTGCTCCCAGGAATTGGCAATCGACGTTGAACCGCCGGTGCCTTGGGCGCCGAAAAACGTGTTGTTGTAGGCCGCATCAGCGGGCGCGTGCTGGGCCCGCATCTGGCCCCAATCGGCGTCCATTTCCTCGGCGACGATGGTGGCGAGCCCGGTGAACACGCCCTGGCCCATTTCCAGGTGCTTGATCAGCACCGTGACGGTGCTGTCGGGCGTAACCCGGATGAACGCATTCGGCGCGAAATCGACGCCAGCGGCCGCAGCCGTCCCGCGCGCATCAAGACGGAAACCGAACACGAGCGCTGCCAGTGCGCCCGCCCCCGTGATGAACTGGCGGCGGTCCGGCGCGATCGTCATGGTGAAACCAGGGATCAAGGGATCAGCCCTCCAGCGTCTTGGCGGCGTTGTGAATGGCGGCGCGGATGCGCACATAGGTGGCGCAGCGGCAGACATTGCCGCTCATCGCCGCATCGATATCAGCATCGGTCGGGATCTTGTTCTGGGTGATCAATGCCGTTGCCGACATGATCTGGCCAGACTGGCAATACCCGCATTGCGCCACGTCGAGCTGCTGCCAGGAGGCCATCACCGCCTTGCCCTCCTTGCTCGCCTCCAGCCCTTCAATGGTCGTGATGGCGCGTCCCTTGGCATCCGCAAGCGGGGTTTGACAGGAGCGCGCCGCCTCACCATCGATGTGCACCGTGCAGGCGCCACATTGCGCCATGCCGCAGCCAAACTTGGTGCCGACCAGGCCCAGTTCGTCACGCAGCACCCAAAGCAAGGGCGTGTCTGCTGCAGCCGAGACCGTGTAATTCGTACCGTTGACCGTCAGATCCGTCATACGATCCCCCAATGGGTGTCGGGCTTACAGCCAGCCGCTCAACCGGTGGCGTTACCGTCAGCGATATCCGGTTACGCTCACATTCCACAACCGGATCGCATCATCATCACCGGCCGACGCCAGCATGCGGCCATCGGGCGGAAAGGCAATCGCCCGGACCGCCCGCACGTGTCCCTCGAAGGTATGCAATAGCTTGGCCGTTGACCAGTCCCACAGCTTAATGGTGCCATCCTCGCTGGCCGATGCCAGCAATTGGCCGCGCGGCGAGAACGTCAGGGCCACGACACGGCCGGTGTGGCCATCGAGACGGGCGAGCGCACGGTCGCTGCCGCCATCCCAAACCACGACGGAATGATCGTTGCTGCCCGAGGCCAGCACCGCGCCATCGGCCGTGATGGCGACGGCCTCGACATCTTCCGAATGGCCGGCATAGCTGCGGATCAGCTTGCGGCGCTTTTCATCCCACAGCTTGACCTGACGGTCGGCGCCGCCCGAGATCAACAGTCGCGGGACCGCCGCAAAGGCCAGCGCCAGCACCGGCTGAGTGTGCTCGCCGATGACGCCACGCGAATTGCCACGTTGATCGAAGCTGCGGATGCGGCCGTCCTGGCCGCCCTCGAACACCTGGTTCGACGAACCGCCAAAGATCACCGACCGGACGGCGCCCGAACGCGCCTCGAAGTTACGGATTTCAGCGCCAGTTTCCAACTTCCAGAGCCGCACCCGGCCATCCGCCGAACCCGCCGCAATGACGCCATCGCTGATGTCGAGGCTGGTGGTATCGGCTGACCCGACAAGGGAACGCTGAGTTTCGCCAGTGCGCGCATCCCAGATCCGGATCACGCCTTCCGAACCAACGGATGCCAGTGTTTTGCCGTCGGGCGCGAAGGCGATCGCCGCGACAGCGCCGTTGTGACCGCGCAGCGACCGCGCCAGGCTGAGATCAGTGGTCGTGGCAACCGAGGCCAGCAGCGCCAACGGTTCACGCCGCAGCGCCTGCTCGCCAAACACCATGGCGCTGACCACGGCAATCACCGCCGCCATGCGCCACGCCGGGCCGCGCAGCGCCATCCACCAGGGCCGGCCACGCTTGACCCGCATGGTGCGCACTTGAACTGCGGCGGCAGGCGGCAGCGCTGCAGCAGCGGCGGCCCGTTGTGCCGTTGCCAAGACCGGCTGCAACGGTTCAGCGGATTTGAGCTTGGCGGGCGCTGGCTTCTTGCCGCGCGACGGCACCGCAGCGCGCATGTTGGCGCCAACATCGGACAGCAGCGCCATCAGGCTGCGCCCCAGCGGCTTGGCCAGCGGCACTGCCACAGCCAAGGGTTCTGGCTGCTCGATGCCCATGCGCTGTTGCATGGCTTCGCGCCCGGCCACCTTGACCGGGGTTTGCTGCCGGGACGGCACCTTGGCCACGACTGGCGCCGCAACCTTGGCAGCGGCTGGCGCCTGTGACTTCGGCTTCGGTTTGGCCTTGGCTTGCGCCTTCAGGGCCGGCTGCCGCGGTTCCGGCGTGGCAGCGGCTTCCGAGGATCGCCGGCCGTGCCAGGCCGGCATTGGCACGCCCAGATCTTCCAGCTTGCGCGTTGGCGCCAGGCCGCCCGCAACCGGCTCACGCCCACGTTCTTGCCCGCGTCCTGGCACTGGCACGGCGCTGAACAACTCGGCGCGCCACGCGGCAATGTTCTGTGGCCGCTGCTCGACCCCGAGCGCCAGGCCATGATCAATCGCCGCCAGGAATTGCGGCCGGTAGCGGCCAAGCGCGGCCTGCGTCGCCGAGGGCACATCATCATGGCTCATGCGCGATGGAGCGTCGCTGGGCCGGCGGCCCGTGACGCCATGATACAGGGTCGCCGCCAGCGCGTAGATATCGGTCCACGGACCCTGCTGCTTGCCGGTCTGCGCGTATTGCTCAAACGGCGAATAGCCGGGCTTGACCAGCACGCTGACCGTGCGGGCATGCCGCGCTACCTCACGCCGCGCCGAGCCGAAATCGATCAGTACCGGGCTGCCATCGAGCCGGATGATGATGTTGTCCGGGGCAATGTCGCGATGCAGAAAATCGCGGTCGTGGATCGCTTCCAGCGCATCCAGCAACGGGCTGATGATGCGGTCCATCTCGTCCTGGTTCGGCGGCCGCCCCAGTCCGTCCAGCCAGCCCTTGAAGCTACCACCCGGCTCATGCTGCAGCACCATGTAGCCGGTGTTGTTGGCGCGGAAGTAGCGGAACACACGCACGATGTTGCCGTGGTCGAACCGCGCCAGCGCCTGCGCTTCCTCAATGAAGCGCTCAAGGCCCCACTGGTAATCCTCATCGAGACTGCGCGACTTTGAGCGCACCAATGTGGTGCCTTCACGCGACGCAAAGTCGCTGGGGAAGTATTCCTTGATCGCCACGGCGCGGTGCAGCGAGGTTTCCTCGGCGAGGTAAGTGATCCCGAAGCCGCCCGCGCCCAATACGCGCTCGATCCGGTAATCACCGGCGAGTTCCGTACCATGCGGCAGGGCAAGCAGACTTTCCATCGGCACTCGATCGATGCGGGCAGGAGCCAGCCGTGGCGGGAACGCGGGCGAAACCTTTGGGCTTACGAACAGCAAGGCGTCTGTATCAGCCGCCTGCCGGCTCGCCGAGAAATATGACATCTCAAGGGTTCCCCTGCCGCGACTCTAGGGCCGAACTGTGAAGCGCCCGTCGCTCTGACGCATGAAAGCGACCAACTGTGGCCAGATCGCGCCGCGACGGTAACAAGGTTCAGGTACTGGCGATGCCGGAATACGCCGCTTTCAGCCCAGGGGTTTGGCAGCGCGCTTCATCCACCGGCGACGTGGTTAGGAGCCCTGGCAGTAGCGCCACCGAGCACTGTTCGCCGCACCGTGACAAACTCGTCAATCGCCGCAATGAAGGTGTCGATGTCGGCTGGCGTCATTGGCAGGCTCAGCGACAGGAAGCCACGCCGCGCCATGTAGATGCCGGCTTCGAGCAGGTCGAGGTGCAGCAGTTTGCCCAGCGCCTTCTGACGTTCAGCCGCCTCGCCCGTCACCCAGGTGTCCTCGGGCCGCTCCAAGGGGTCGCTGGTCATGTGCAGCACCAGGATGGAACCAACGCCAAGGCACTGCATCGGCACGGCCGTCCGCGCGAACAATGCGTTGAGCCGCGCCTTCAGATCCTCGCCCATGCGGTTCAACCGGTTGGCTTCGGCAGGCGTATAGACATCCCGCAGGCCGGTGACGCCCGCCGCCATGGACAGCACATTGTTGTTGAAGGTGCCGGCGTGCGAGACGGCGTCGGCGGCGCTCGGATCGTAGCGGCGCATGATGGCGCGCTTGCCGCCGAAGGCGCCAAACGACATGCCGCCGCCGAGATATTTGCCGAAAGCCGTCAGATCCGGATCGATGCCATGCAGTTGTTGCAGGCCGCCCGGCGACAGCCGCGAGGTCATCACCTCATCGAAGATCAGCAGGCTGCCATGCCGGGCAGTTTCGGTGCGCAGCATCGTGAGAAATTCCGCCGTCGCTGCGAAGCCACCGCCGCCACCCTGCATCGGCTCGATCACCACTGCCGCCAGCCGGCTGGCATTGGCCGCGATCAGGTCGCGCGTGCCCGCCAGATCGTTGTAGCGCGCCATCACCCACGGATAGGGCGCGTTGGTCGGCGGCTTGACCTGGCCAAAGTAGAACACGCTGCCGTGATAGCCGCCCTCAAACACCAGCAAGGCGTCGCGGCCGGTGTGCATGCGCGCCGTTGCCATGGCGAGCAGATTGGCCTCTGTGCCTGAGTTGCAGAAACGCACGAGTTCCACGGAGGGAAACCGCGCCACCATTAGCGCCGCCAGTTCCGCCTCGTGCCGGTTCGGCCCGACGAGCGTGACGCCGGCATCCAAGGCCTGGCGGATCGCCGTCATCAGTTGCGGATGCGAGTGGCCATACAGGCCTGCCGTGTATTCGCCGAGGAAGTCGACATAGCGATGCCCGTCAAGGTCCGTGACATGACAGCCGGCGCCGCCGGCGAGCCCGAGCGGAAACGGGTCATAATGCAGCACCGTGCGCGTATTACCGCCGGGCATGCTGGTCATCGCCGCCCGTGCCCGCGCCGCGCTCAGCGGATTGGCGGCGGCATAGCGCTTTTCGGCCTCCGTCACCGCCGTCGTCAGATCGGCATTGCGGCGATAATCATCTTGCATGCTTGGCTGACCTCATCGGCATCGATCTCATAAGAGCGCCCGCCGCTGCGACCGCCAACGCTTCTCGGCGCCAGCTTGCGCGCGGCAGGAGGGCGAGACAAGTCTCGCCCCTATGCGGCGGGCGCCATACCCACCAACGCCGTTTGCGTCACTCACGCCGCCTTGGCGTTGCCAGCCAGCACCTGATCGGCGAGCTTACCGGTCAACTCGGCGAGGTGGTCGAACTCAGCGGTGAAGGTGCCGACGCCGGCCGTTGCCGAGCGCAGTTCCACGATCAGCCGCTCGGTCTCCACTGCCGGGATATGCGCTTGCACGATGTCCCAGCCATCCCAGCCGGGCCGGGCGTCAAAGCCCAGGATCTGGCCGCGATGCGAGGCGATGATGCCGTTGATGCGCGCCGTCGCCTCCGATGGCACAGCGATGTGCACCGCCATGATCGGCTCCAGCAACACCGAGCCGCAGGCTGGCATGCCCTCCACCATGGCGAGCCGCCCGGCCATCTGGAACGCCATGTCGGACGAGTCAACCGCATGGTAGCTGCCATCGGTCAGCGTCACGCCAACATCGACCACGGGGAAGCCAAGCGGCCCCTTCACCAGATAGTCGCGCACGCCTTTTTCGACCGAACCGAAGAAGTTCTTCGGCACAACGCCACCGGTGATCCGCTCCGCAAAACGGAAACCCTCGCCGCGTGGCAAAGGTTCGATCTCCAGCGTCACGTCGCCAAACTGGCCATGCCCGCCCGACTGCTTCTTGTGCCGACCCTTGATGGAAGTGCCCTTGCGGATGGTCTCTTTGAACGGCACTTGGCGGGGGCGGCTGTCGATCGTCACGCCGTATTTGCGCGTCAGTTTCTCCAGGGCGACGCGCATGTGCATCTCGCCCTGACCCGACAGCACAAACTGACCCGTTTCGGTGCTGTGGTCGAGATGGATCGCCGGGTCCTCCTCCTTGATGCGGGTCAGCGCCGCCGTCAGCTTGACCTCGTCCTTCTTCTCGCGCACTGCAATCGCCAAGCCATATACCGGTGCCGGTGCCGTGACCCGGTCGAACGCCGACACGGGCGCGGCGCCGGCGCCAACCACATCGCCCGTATGCGCGGTTTCGAGCCGGCCGAGCGCCACCGTGTCGCCGATCTTCGCCGGCCCGCGTTTGACCGCGTCCTGGCCCTTGACCTGGAACACGCCAGCCACCCGGTCCTCGCCGTTCGGCCCTGTCAGGATGGTGCCGTCGCCGATCTCGCCGGCCAGCACACGCGCCACCGACAGCTTGCCGCCATGCGAGGTGTGCAGCGTCTTGACGATCATGGCGGCGGCCTTGGCCTTGCCCAGCGCGGCGCCATGCAAGCCCAGCCGTTCCGCCGTTTGGGTTACCGTTGGCGCCTCGTGCCTGAGCGCTTTCATCAGCCGCAGCATGCCGTTGCCCTTCTCGGCCGAGCCAATGAACACCGGCACGATCTCGCCGTCGCGCAATTCCTTCGCCAGGTCTTCAAACACCGTGTCGCGCGCCGGCGGAATGTCGCCGAGCAATTGCTCCATCAGCGCGTCGTCATAATCCGCCAGCTTCTCGAGCATACTGAAGCGCGCCGCGTGCTCGCGCTCGCCAAGGTCTGCCGGCATCGCCACGACCTCCGAGGCTGCGTGCTCGCGATAGACAAACGCCCGCTCTAAAGCGAGATCGACGAAGCCCGTCGCAATGCCATCCTGCCAGATCGGGATCTGCCTGAGGACCAGCGCCTTGCGGCTGGCTGGCTGCAAGGCGGGCAACAAATCGCGCAGCCGCATCTCGGCCTTGTCGATCTTATTGATGAACAGGAGCCGCGGGATGCCGCGATCCTCCAGCTGCCGCAGCAGCAATTGCAGCGCCGGGACTTTGCGCGGATCCGGCTCGCACACCACGATCGCCAGATCGCAGGCGCTCAAGGCCGCCGCCGCTTCATACTGGTATTCGATGGAGCCCGGGCAATCGATGAAGGTGTAGGTGTCGCCCATGAACTCGGTTGTGGCGATGTTGGCTTCCACGCTCATGGTGTGCGCGCGCGCCTCGGCGCTGGCATCACCAACCGTATTGCCACCGGCAATGGTGCCCTGCCGGGGAATCGCTCCGGTGCGCGCCAAAATCGCCTCGAGCAGCGTCGTTTTTCCCGACAGATAAGGGCCGACCAAGGCGATCAAGCGCGCCGACGCCGCGCGTGATCCATTTGCCTCAGCCGTTCCTGCAGCGCCGCTGGTCACCTCATGGGCTTTGCCTCTTGGGGCATCAGAGTCAGCCATCGCGTTCCTCCTTTTGTGCGGGCGGAAGGGACCCCATCTCGCGGCCGATTATAGACCGCAAGCAGTGTCGCGGAGTCCCGGCACCGGTGATGGTGGACCCGGGTCACGACGGTGGCAAGGGGGAAGGGCAGGGGAGGTCAACGCCAGTGAAGAAAACCGGGGTCAGGCGGTCGGGGTCAGGCACTTACGCGCAGCCGACGGTCGTGCCAATGGATGCGCCTGTTGCGCCGCGCAAGTGCCTGACCC
>JANNSA010000710.1:0-6487 GCA_031402115.1 Hyphomicrobiaceae bacterium
CGAAAACCTGTCGGCGCGTGAGACGCTGACGCTCTTGTGCGAGCGCGAGCTTGCCAGAAAGGATCATCGCCGTATCGATATGGAGTTGAAACTGGCGCACTTCCCGGCAGTGAAAGAGTTGGGCAGCTTCGACTTCGGGGCCCAACCGTCGGTTGATCCAAAACAGGTTCGTGACCTGGCGGCGTCCCGCTACGTCGCCAACGGCGAGAACGTCCTGCTGCTCGGCCCACCGGGCGTTGGGAAAACGCACCTCGCCATCGCGCTCGGGCGAGAAGCCATCCTGGCGGGCTACTCGGTGCAGTTCACGACAGCGATGGCGCTAGTCGCTGGGCTCACCAAAGCGCACGCGGAAAAACGCCTCGACGAGAAGCTGCTCGGCCTAACCAAGGCCCGCCTGCAGATCGTTGACGAACTCGGCTACCTGCCACTGGAGCCTGACGCCGCGCACCTGTTCTTCCAGCTGGTGAGCCGCCGCTACGAGACCGGCGCGATGCTGATCACGTCAACTGGCTACGAACCCTCACAAATCCCCCGCCGCACCACCGTCGGCACAAGGACAAAACAGAAAGACGAGGGCTGACTTGTTAAGTAAAGCGTGGCCCGAAGAAACCGGGCAGGGCAGGCTGTTGCTGTGCCGCCAGCCGCTCTCCGCACCTGAGTGGCCGGTCGACTGAGTAGCCGCTCGCGCTCGTCGTCGCGATCGCTGGCTGTACATACAGGGACAGTATACAAATTTCCTTATCGCTGCTTTCGCCTCGGACCTGCCTGCGCGCATGTCGGGCTTGGTCCGGATTGCCATTCCGGAAGTGGCCCACCACGTGACGCAGCGGGACAGTCGGCGTTTGCCGGTGTTCCTCGGCGAGGCGGACTAAGCACGGCATCGCGAGCCGTTCGCCGACGGCTACCGCAGGGTTGCGTGGCGGCGCTGGCCTGGTGCCTGATGCCGAACACGTACTTCTCGACGGCATACCGGCCGACATGAGCGGGCTCTGACGCGCCTTGGCCGAGTTGCATCGGAGCTACATCGCCCCGTCATTGCAAGCAGGCTGGCGTAAGCATTGGTGGCAGGAGCGGTTCCACTCTTTTCTGCACGATAAAATATATGCGGTCGCGGCTGCGTACCGCGCTGGTTCATGCGTGCGGCGGAGCTTCGGCGCTGCTCACGTTCGACGCCCCTGCCTCACGCCACCCGCTTCAGCGCGTCGAGAATATCCCCCACTACCTTGTTCACCAGCCCCTCGTCGTCGCCTTCGGCCATGACGCGGATGACGGGTTCAGTGCCGGACGGGCGGATCACCAAGCGGCCGGAATTGCCAAGGCGGTTGCGGCCGGTTTCGATGGCGTCCTTGACGGTGCTGTCGTCGAGCGGCTTGCCGGACTTGTAGCGGATGTTCTTCAGGACCTGCGGCAGCGGGTCAAAGCGCTTGCACACCTCGCTTACCGGGCGCTCGCTCTGGACCACGACGGCGAGCACCTGGAGGGCGGCGATCAGGCCGTCGCCGGTGGTGGAGTAGTCGGACAGCACGATGTGGCCGGATTGCTCGCCGCCGACATTGTAGCCGTGCTTGCGCATGTACTCGACCACGTAGCGGTCACCGACCGGCGTGCGCACCATGGAGAGGCCAAGCCCCTGCAGGTAGCGCTCAAGGCCGAGGTTGGACATCACGGTGGTGACCAGTCCGCCCGCCGCCAGCCGGCCGCGCCGCTTCCAGGCGTCGGCGATCACCGCCATGATCTGGTCGCCATCGACGATGTGGCCGAGTTCATCGACCAGCACGACGCGGTCAGCATCACCGTCGAGGGCGATGCCGATATTGGCGCGCACTTCGCGCACCTTGGCGCACAAGGCTTCCGGTGACGTCGATCCGCACTTCTTGTTGATGTTGGTGCCATCTGGCTCGACGCCGATCTTGATCACCTCGGCGCCAAGCTCCCACAGCGCTTCCGGCGCCACCTTGTAGCCGGCGCCGTTGGCGCAATCGATGACGACGCGCAGGCCGTCCAGCTTGAGGTTGCGCGGCAGGGTGCGCTTGGCGAACTCGATGTAGCGTTCCTGCGCGCTCTCGACGCGGGTGGCGCGGCCGATCTTGTCGGGTGGCGCCAGCATGCTGCCCTGCGGCGCGTCGATCAGGTCTTCAATCTGCAATTCCATGTCGTCGGACAGCTTATAGCCGTCCGGCCCGAACAGCTTGATGCCATTGTCAGAATAGGGGTTGTGCGAGGCCGAGATCATCACCCCGAGGTCGGCGCGCAGCGAACGCGTGAGCATGGCGATCGCCGGCGTCGGCATCGGGCCGAGCAGGAACACGTCCATGCCCACGGACGTGAAGCCCGACAGCATCGCCATTTCGATCATGTAGCCCGACAGCCGCGTGTCCTTGCCGATCACAACGCGGTGACGATGGTCGCCGTTGGTGAACAGTTTGCCAGCGGCCATGCCGACCTTCATGGCCATCTCAGCGGTCATCGGCGCTGTGTTGGCCTGACCCCGGATGCCGTCGGTACCAAAATAACGGCGCGCCATCGCATTTCCCCTCGAACTAACCTAGCCCCGACGGCATGCTATGCCATCGACTGCGGCAGCCACCATCACACTTCGTCTGCGTCCGTTGCTAGCGCTCACGCCGCCTTCAGGCGAGCGGTGACTTACCAAACGTCGCCGCCTGCCAGACCGCCAGCGCGGCCCGTGTCTCGGCAACATCGTGGACGCGCAACATCTGTACACCTTGCGCCGCGCCAGCCAAGGCCACCGCCACCGAGCCGATGAGCCGCCGTTCAGCCACCGTCTCGCCGGTCAGACGGCCGATGAATGACTTGCGCGAGGCGCCCAGCAGAATCGGCACGCCGAGGCCGTGCAGCATCGCCAGCTCGGAGAGAAGTTGCAAGTTGTGCGCCAGGGTCTTGCCAAAGCCGATGCCGGGATCGGCGACAATCCTATCGCGGCGAATGCCGCCCTGAACACAAATGGCAATGCGCGCGCGTAGCCAATCAAACACTTCCGTCGTCACGTCGGCGTAAACCGGATCAAGTTGCATCACCTTCGGATCGGCCAGCGCATGCATCAACACTACGGGAACGCCGGCATCGGCGATGACCGTCAAGGCCTCGGGATCATGGGTCAGGCCGGAAACATCGTTGACCAGGCTGGCACCGGCGGCGAGCGCCCGGCGCATTACCACAGCCTTGCGCGTGTCGATGGAGATCGGCCGGTCAGTGGCTGCTGCCAGCCCGGCGATCACTGGTTCCACGCGCGCCAGCTCCTCAACCAGCGCGACCGGGTCTGAACCCGGTCGCGTCGACTCGCCACCAACGTCCAGGATATCGGCGCCGGCGGCGGCCAGCGCCAGGCCATGCGCTATGGCCGCCTCAACGCTGGCGAGCTTGCCGCCGTCGGAGAAGCTGTCCGGCGTGACGTTGACGATGCCCATGATCAACGGCCGGTCCGGGCTGAGCCCAAGAATCCGGGGCCGCGCCGATGTCAGTTGTTCCAGTAGTCCGGCGAGGTCGCCGGGCGTCATGCCAGGCAAGGTAGCGAGCAGGTCGCCGCCCCAGAGTTCGCTCAAAGAAATGGCCCGGCGGCTGACAGCGCCGGCTTGCCGCTGAATGATTTCGATGGCAGTGAAGTCGAACGGCCCATCGCCGCACAGGGGAAGTGCACCCGTGAACACGGCCTCGGCGCCACTGTCCTGGCGATTGGCATCGACGGCCGTCCGGTAGGCTGGCATCAGGCCAAGCGGACGGATGTACGTTATCATTGCGGTTGTGCACTCTGGCGTCGGCTTCAGCGGAACTGGCGCAATTGGCCGCTGGACACGGTATAGCGGCAGGTCGCGACCCTGCTCCACTTCCCCGTTCTTCACGAGTCGAGGGCTGGGGCGGGGTCAGCTGCGAGCACGCACCTTGTAGACCAAGTGTGCAGAGGCCCGCTGCACGAAGCGCGGAGAATGCGGCGGCCCTTCACCTCGACCCTGTCCCGATTGCGTGACCCAATGGGAAGCAGGGGTAGAACAAACCCGCCCGCGCCACCCATGAGCGGCGCGGACGGCGCTGCTTACTTCTTGCCCTTGGGCGGGTTCAGCAGTTCCTTCAGGCCCTTGGCCGCCGAGAACTTGGCGACCTTCGACGCTGGGATCTGGATCGTCTCGCCATTGGCTGGATTGCGGCCTTCGCGCGCGTCACGCTTGGTGACCTTGAACGTGCCGAAGTCCGGAATGCGGACTTCCTCACCCTTCTTCATTGTCTTGCGGATGTGGTCAATGATCGAATCGACCGCTGCGCCAGCTTTGTCCTTCGTCAGATCGCAGGCATCCGCGACTGCATCGACCAGGTCTTTCTTGCTCATTCCACTGTTCCTTTTGTCGTGGCCCGGCCGCCTCGGCGCCGGCCTCTTCCAGAGCACTAATCGCTCTGACCCCATTCCCGGCGACCACCGAGGCGAAACGCGAGCAGCTTGCACCCGGTAAACTCACCGTCGCCGCCAGTGCGCGAATGCCAACGCCCGAGGATTCTCGGCCTTTGGCACTCTCGCGCGGGAACAGTCAGACCCTCATTCCGTCAACTGACCACGCATCGCTGAACCGCCTATAACCACGTGTTTCCGGCTTGGCTAGCGCTTTTCGGTTCAGAGAGCCCGGTTTTACGGGGTTTTCAAACGCAAACAGCCCACAACACTGGAGTTGCGGGCTGTTCTGCAAGCTGAAACACGCACTAATCGGTATAGCTACGATCAGTGTGCAGTTAGTGCCGCGCCATCTTCCTTCACTGCTGCCGTTGAAGGTACAGCTTCCTCGACCCAGGTGATGGCTTCCGGCATGCGCACCAGCGCCACCTTCAATACTTCGTCCATGCGCTCGACCGGGATGATGTTGAGCGCATTCTTCACTTCGTCAGGGATCTCTGCCAGGTCCTTGGCGTTATCCTTCGGAATGAGAATGGTTTTCAGGCCACCACGCAGAGCCGCCAGCAACTTCTCCTTGAGGCCGCCAATCGGCAGGATGCGGCCACGCAGCGTGATCTCACCGGTCATCGCAACTTCGCGCCGCACCGGAATGCCGGTCATGATCGAGATGATCGCGACCGCCATGGCGACGCCGGCCGACGGTCCATCCTTCGGCGTCGCGCCTTCGGGCACGTGGACGTGGATGTCCTTGCGCTCGAACAACGGTGGCGCGATGCCGAACTCAACCGCCCGCGAGCGCACAAAGGCGTTAGCGGCGGAAATTGACTCCTTCATCACGTCTCGCAAGTTGCCGGTGACCGTCATCTTGCCCTTGCCAGGCATCATGACGCCTTCGATCGTCAGCAACTCGCCGCCGACCTCGGTCCAGGCCAAGCCAGTGACGACACCGATCTGGTCAACCAGCTCGGCCTCGCCATAGCGGTACTTCGCGACGCCGAGATAGTCAGCCAGATTGTCCCGCGTCACGTGCACCGATGGCGCCTCGGACTTGTCGAGCAGGATCGCTTTGACCGCCTTGCGGGCGAGCTTGGAAATCTCCCGCTCCAGCGAGCGCACGCCGGATTCGCGTGTGTAACGCCGGATGAGCTCAAGCAGCGCCGCATCGTCGACCGACCATTCCTGTGGTTCCAGACCATGCGCGGTCTTGTTTTCAGGCAGCAGATGGCGCTTGGCGATCTGCAGCTTCTCGTCCTCGGTGTAGCCAGCCAGCCGGAGGATTTCCATGCGGTCAAGCAAGGCCGGCGGGATGCTCAAGGTGTTGGCCGTGGTGATGAACATCACGTTGGACAAGTCGTAGTCGACCTCAAGATAGTGGTCGTTGAACGTGTGGTTCTGCTCAGGATCGAGCACCTCAAGCAGTGCCGATGCCGGATCGCCACGGAAGTCCTGGCCCATCTTGTCCACTTCATCGAGGAGGAACAGCGGGTTTGGCTTCTTGGCCTTGCGCATGGACTGGATAACCTTGCCAGGCATCGAGCCGATATAGGTGCGCCGGTGGCCGCGGATTTCCGCTTCGTCACGCACGCCGCCAAGCGACATGCGCACGAACTCACGCCCCGTAGCGCGCGCAATCGACTTGCCAAGCGAGGTCTTGCCAACGCCGGGAGGACCCACCAGGCACAGGATTGGACCCTTCAGCTTGTTGGTGCGCTGCTGCACGGCAAGATACTCAAGGATGCGCTCCTTGACCTTGTCCAGGCCATAGTGCTCCTCATCGAGAATGCCTTGCGCCTCGACCAGATCGCGCTTGATCTTGCCGGCCTTGCCCCATGGAATCGACAGCAGCCAGTCAAGATAATTGCGCACGACAGTAGCTTCCGCCGACATCGGACTCATCTGGCGCAGTTTCTTGACTTCGCCTTGGGCCTTTTCCTTGGCTTCCTTGCTGAGCTTGCCATTCTCAATCTTGTCTTCGAACTCGGCGATATCGTCACGCTCCTCGCCGTCGCCGAGCTCCTTCTGGATCGCTTTCATCTGCTCGTTCAGATAGTACTCGCGCTGCGTTTTCTCCATCTGGCGCTTGACGCG
>JANNSA010000711.1:0-4929 GCA_031402115.1 Hyphomicrobiaceae bacterium
GCCTCGGGCGACGCGAGCAGCAAAACGGCCTCGCACGAGGCGTTGGCCTTGCGCAGTGTATCACGCCAGCGCTCCCCGGCCCCAATGCCATGCAGGTCGATGAACACGTCTTCCTTGTTCCAGCCGTTGGCCATCAGCCAGCGCTGAAACGCGAGCGCCTGGACGTTATCCTTGCTCGAATGCGAAATGAATAAACGCGGCAAAATCAACCCCCGATGCAAACAAGCAGTACACCCGTCGTTGGACCATAGCCGACTGAGGTGTCAGCTGGAAGGTGATGGTGTATCGGGGCATGCGCCTTGTTAGTGCGATCGGGACACAATCGGTACGATTACTGCCGCGTATCGGCCGACAAATGCACGTAATACGGCACCACCAGCTGCGACACAGCGCTTTCGGTTTGCAACAAGAGTAACGCCGTTAGCATTATCGACAGCCATCCGGCTGCGCGCCAATTTGCAAGGCTGGTGTTCGCGTCCGTCACCCGCGTTGTCCATTCCGCAATAGCTAGATCGTAGCGCGACGGCGGGGCAGCTTTTGAAGCTTCGTTTAAGCCAGTTTGGGATGCAGCCGTAAACACCATCCGGCGCGGCTGCTCAAACGGCCACACGAACCAACCCAAAGCAATGGCTTGCAGCGCGACCGCGATGCCGAATGTCGTCTGATAGGCGATCATCGGTGGGTGTCCGTCGACCGGCGGCCAACTCGCGATCAGGGCACCCGTTAGCCACTGGATCAGGAACGCCCCAAACATGTGCAGGACATTGAGCGCGCCATTCGCGCGCCCCGACATGGCCTTTGGAAAATACTCCGGCAGGATCGCGTAGCTTAGCACCGTCGCCGCACCCGCCGCTGCAATCACGATCAGACAAACGGCAATCGGGATCGGCAGGCGAGTGATCAGCGCCAGTTGAGCCAGGATGAAGACGAGTGCCAAGGCGGCAAGCAGGGTTTCCCGTCTTGCGCCACGCCGCCGCGCCAAGTCGGCTCCATAGCCAAGGATTAGGGCACTGGCGGCGAGGACCACGCCCATCACGAACAGATAGCCGACAACGTTAGTCCGATTCATGTGTTCGACGTCGGCGAGCCAGGGGGCGATCCACAAGCCCTGTAACGACCAAGCCGTGCCGATCATCAGCGCCGACAGCGGTGCAAGCCGGAGAAATCGCCGATCCCGGTAGATGGCCATAAGACCGGCCGATGAACCGCTGGGCAGAGCGGGTGTGTGATCGTGCGTCCTTGGAACAACGGTGAGGAGCAGGACGGACGACAGGACGCAGAGCGCCGCCAATGCCCAGAACAGTCCCCGCCAGCCGATTTCGGCGATCAGCAGGTCGGCGGGCACCGTGGCGGCAACCGCGCCCAACGCTCCGGTCATCACCACCAATCCGTTGGCGAAGGCGATGCGCTCGGCCGGGAACCATAGTACGGCGGCCTTCAGTCCGGCCATCAACGCCGTAGCGACCCCGATGCCGATCAGCGCCCTGCCGACAACTAACGCTGCCAGTCCGTCGGCGACCGCAAAGATGGCCGAGCCAAGCGCTGCAACGAGCAGGAACGGCCCTTGAACACGGCGTGGACCATACCGGTCCAACAGGGCGCCGACCGGCAATTGGATAACCGACGTCGCCAGAAAATAAACCGACGTCAGTAAGCCGAGTTCGAAGGGGTCGATGTGCAGCTCTCGAGAAAGGGCGCCCGAGAGCAGTGCATTGACGGTCCGGAAGGCGTAGGACAGGAAGTATCCAAACGCGAACGGGCCCAGGACGCACACCACGAGCTGGAACTCGGTCAGTGGCCGGGCAGTCCATCCGGTCTGCCGCCTTCCTGCGGTTGTGCTGGACGGTCTCGGGACGGTGGCGTCATCAAGCCACTTTCCTGGCCGGATGGCACCAATGTCTTGAAGCGTCATGTCCGAACCGGCCATGTCGCAATCGCGCGTCGCGCCTGAAGCAGAAGGTCATTGTTCCCTGCGCGAGGACCAGAAAATCCCGTCAGATGCGCCGCCAGTTCGGACGACAGCGGCTCAGCCCGGCGCGTGTCCTTGTTGATCAAGACGACGGTCGATTTCGCGATGGCGACGCATCGTTCAACCACGAATAAGGCCTGCGTTAGATGCACGGTGCACCGTTCGACGCGAGCGACCCGTGTTCCAACTAGCACTGTGCCGGGCCGATGCATCTCGCGGCGGAATGTGAGGTCCAAGCGGCCAAGGACGAATTGAGCCTCGGGCGGGACCGGCGTTCGCTCAGCATCTGACAGCAACTCCATGCGGGCATTCTGACAGCAGGTAAGCATCCGGCCAGGGCCGCAGGTGCGGGCGGACTAGATGGCGGCTTGAGCTTGGTGGGCTTTCCAGTTCCAGGGCAGGAGGTCGGCGATTTGCTTGGCGGGGTGGTCGGCGATACGCGCCAACACGTCGGCGAGCCAAGCGCGGGCATCGACATCGTTCAACTTGCAGGTTTCGATGAGGGTGTAGATCGCCGCCGCGCGACGCCCGCCTGAGTCCGACCCGCAGAAGGTCCAGTTTTTGCGGCCAACGGCGACGCCGCGAACGCTGCGCTCGGCGGCGTTGTTGCTCATGCAGATGCGACCGTCGTTCAGGAACCGCGTGAAGGCGGGCCATCGCTTGAGGCTGTAGTCGATAGCTTTGGCAACCGGGCTTTTGGATGAGAGCCGTCGCCGCTCTTCGCGCAGGTAGCATGCGAGATCGTCAACCAGCGGCTTAGACCTCAGCTGGCGCACGCTGCGGCGCTGATCAGGTTGTTGCCCGTTGATCTCGCGCTCGATGGCGAACAGCTCGTCGATGCGGCGCACGGCCTCGATGGCAACAGGGGCCTTCTGCAGATCGGCCAACTCAAAGAACTTGCGCCGAGCGTGAGCCCAGCAGGCGGCTTCGATGATAAATCCTGGCTGGCGACCGGCAACATACAGGCCGTTGTAGCCTGAGTAGGCGTCGGCTTGCATGATCCCGCTGTAGTTTGCGAGGTGGGCTTCGGGGTGCGCGCGACCGCGATCAGGCGAGTAGTGGAACAGGGCCGCTTGTCCCGCAGTTCCACCAAACGGCGCGTCATCACGCACGTAGGTCCACAGGCGACCGGTCGTGCATTGGTTCTTCGCCAACACCGGCACCGTGGTGTCGTCGGTGTGGATGCGTTCAGCGGCGAGCACGTGCTGTTCGATTTCCGCAACGAGGGGTGCGAGTGTTGCAGCGCAGGCGCCGACCCAATCGGCGAGCGTCGAGACGTCAAGGTCGATGCCCTCTTTGGCGTAAATATCGCTCTGCCGGTTGAGCGGTAGGTGTGCGCGATACTTCGAGAACAGCACGTGAGCCAACAGTTGTGGCCCCGCTCTGCCGCGCGCAATCGGATGGTTGGGCGCAGGCGGCTGGGTGATTTTTTCACACGACCGGCAGGAGAACTTCTCGCGCACGTGCTGGATGACTTTCCAGCTCGCGGGCACCAACTCCAGCGTCTCGGTAATATCCTCGCCAAGCTTGCGCAGGTGACCACCGCAGCAGGGGCAGGCGGCAGCCGCTTGATGCACAACGCGCTCGCGCGGCAACTTGGGTGGCAACGGGCGACGGGCGGGCTTTTTGGCCTCAGGTGCGACAGGTGCAGGAGCCGCGATCTCAGCCTCAACCTTGCCCTCGGTCGCCGCCTCAACCAACTCGCCGAGCTGCAACTCCATCTGATTAATCAACTTGGCCCCACGCTCAGACGATGCGCCGAACGTGTCGCGTTTCATCTTGGCGATGGTGAGCTTCAGGTTGGCGATCTGCGCGTCGAGATCAAGGGAACGTGCTTCGGCTTGTTCAGCGCGCTGGTCTGATAGGAACTTGGCTGCATGAAGGCTGCTCAACATCGCTTTGAGCGTCGCAACATCGTCAGGAAGCTGTGCTGGATCGAGCGTCATGAGTACAAAGATAGCTGCTTCGCGGCCCTTCGATAACAGCCCGCGCATCAATATCCACCAGCAGAGTCGCGGCGGCCACACTGCATTGCTTGCGCGCGGCCGCGTCGTTCTGGAAGAACGCCATGCGGCGAGGCAACCCCGCGCGCGGATTACCCCGCTATCTCGGGCCGGTACGTCTTCTGCGGCGCGCGCCAGTCGATCCCTTCGAGCATGTAGCCCAACTGCGCAGGCGAGATCGTCACCGCGCCCTGCGTTGGCGTCGTGCCGGAGGCACGCGGGGCAACAGAAGGCCAGATGAACCGTCCGCGCTCAAGCCGCTTCGAGAACAGACACGCGCCCTGACCATCGTGCCAGATGATCTTAATCAGATCGCCGCGTTTGCCACGAAACACGAACAGGTGCCCGGCATGCGGGTCAGCCTTCAAGGTTTCTTGTACCAGCAGCGCCAAGCCTGGAAACCCACGCCGCATGTCGGTGTGTCCTGTGGCCAGCCAGACCCGAACGCCCGCCGGGACCGGGATCATGCAACAGCCTCAAGGGCTACAACGAGGCGTGCCAACGTGATCGGATCAGTGCTGGTATCGGCACGCACCCGCCGACCGTTGGTGAGAATAATCTCGATGGTGCCGCCGCTGGCGGGCTCACACGCCGCAGCCGCGCTTGGCGCAGGTGCCGCGATGGCGACCGGCATAAAGGCTGGCGTTGGTCCGGCGCGGTTGTCACGCGGCTTGTTCAAATCGGTCGGAGCGAAGTGCTTGCACCATTGGTAAACCGAGCTTTTCGCTGCGCCATGACGCTGAGCGATTGTCGGCACACGCGCGCCCGGCAGCCGCGTCTCGGCAACGATCATGCGCTTTTCAGCGACGCTCCAATCACGCCGCGCACCCAAGACGGCGGGCTTACGCTCACATGCATCTGTCGCGATCACCACCACCATCTCCATCGCAAATACGATTGCGATCAAGATGACACATTTCTCACCTCCGCCAAGGCGGCCCTGGCCGGGTGCTTACG
>JANNSA010000712.1:0-2168 GCA_031402115.1 Hyphomicrobiaceae bacterium
TTGCTTTCGGCAGTTGGATCAACACCTGGCCGGGTTTGACGAAACGGGCCACCGCGTCGATGTGACAGTCGGTGATGTCAGCGCCCTTGACGCCGGGTGCCCAGATCATGCGCTCGGCGCCCAATGCGTCGAGCAGGAGACGCTCGACCTCGGCCTTGCTCTTGGTGTTGCGATTGCTGTTGACCCAGCTGCTCTCGTGGGCAAGCGCCGTCCCCTCGCCATCAACCTCGACGCCGCCGCCTTCACCAACAATGCCGCTGTCGTAGACATTCAGTCCCAGCCGTTTTGCAACCCGCTTGACGATGAGGCCGTCGTCGGCGTGGCGCTGCTTGTTGCCCCAGCCATTGAAGTTAAGTTCCGATAACGCGAGTTCGCCTTGAGCTGAGCGCACGAACGTCGGCCCGGAATCGCGGCACCACAGATCCTCGGTCTCGATCGGCCAGACCGCGACCGTGGCCCCAAGCGCTTTGCGCGCCAACGCAATCTGCTTGGGCTGAGCCAGCATAACGACAGGTTCGAAGCGGGCAATCGCCTGTGCAATCAGAACAATCTTGCCGCGGACGGCCTCCAGTGCTGGCTTGCTGCCGTAGAGGCTGGCAAGCGCCGGCCACTGCATCAACGTTCGCTCGTGGAGACCACTCTCGAGTGGCATGCGGAAGCCTGCCGCGCGTGCCGATGGCCGCTCGGCGGCTTTCACAGAGCCGCTCACGCCTGGACGTGAGCCAAGTCCAGCAGCGAGACCCGCACCGATCATTGCACGACGCGTCATCACTTGATCGCTCCATTCTTGAGGCTCGATCCCGTTGCTGCGGAACGCGGTTGCTCCTGCGTAATGCAGTGGATAGCGCCGCCGCCCGGCGCGATGGCCGTTACGTTGATCTGAACAACCTTTCGGTCAGGGAACGCTTTTTCGATGACCGCTTTTGCACGTGCATCGCCCTTGGTTCCGTAGGCCGGCACGATGACACCTCCATTGGGAAGATAGAAATTTATGTACGACCGGCAGTAAATATCGCTGGTCACCTCGGCGTCGAATGCTTCCTCTAAGGGGATCACCTCGAAGGGGCGCCCCTTTGCGTCTGTTTCACTGCGAAGAACGGCCAGATTTTCGGCAAGGATGCGCGAAAACGGGTCGCGCGGGTCGGGGTTTGATTCAAACAACACGACGCCGGGCCTGACATAACTGCACATGCCATCGATGTGGCCGTCGGTCTCGCTATCGAGCGGATCACCCGGCAGCCAGATCACCTTCTCGACTCCAAGCATGGCTTTGAGCTCAGCCGTGGCGAAGGATTTGCTGATGCCAGGATTGCGGTTGGGGTGGAGTATGCTTGTCTCAGTGACGATGAGCGTACCGTCTCCATCGCAGGCGAGAGATCCACCTTCGCAGGTCAACCATGATTGACGGACATCTAATCCTTCCAGTGCCAGCATCCGGCCAGCGAGGGCGTCGTCATCGCACCACGGAGAATGTTTTCCACCCCAGGCATTGAAACGCCATGAGACGCCGGCGACTTGGCCATCGCCATGGGTGACAAATGTCGGACCAGAATCTCTGATCCAGCAGTCATCGATGGGGAGCTCAATCACCGGCACCGTATTGCCGAGATGAGCGCGGGCTGAAGCGGCATGATCCGGGTGCGCCACCATGTTGACCGGCTCGAATTCTGCGATTGCGCGAGCGATTTCTGCATAGGCTGCCTGCACGCGGACAAGCCGCGCGCCGTAGAGGTCTGTCCGGTGCGGCCAGGCCATCCAGGTCCGCTCGTGTGGTTCGAATTCGGCTGGGCGGCGAGGTCCCAAGAATAGTGGAACATCATTCATTTGGTGGCCATGTCCCGCTGGGTTGGATTTCCGGGCTAGCATTGATAACTATCCAGTTATAATGGTCTGAGAACTCAAGTTTCTGCCGATCGAGGGGCGCGGTCAAACAAGAACGATTCCGCTTATTCATGAATGGAATTCATATGAGGCGCTATCGCAACGTCCCCCCTTTGCAGTTCCTGCACGGTTTTGAAGCCGCGGCCCGGCTCGGGAGTTTCAGCCTGGCGGCCGCTGAACTGGGCTTGAGCCAATCGGCCGTCAGTCACCAGATCAGACTGCTCGAAGACCGGATTGGCCAGCCGCTATTCCGGCGGGCCGGTCGAGCGGTACTGCTAACGGATGCT
>JANNSA010000713.1:0-3897 GCA_031402115.1 Hyphomicrobiaceae bacterium
GTCGCCGGCGGCGGCGAGGTCTCGGCCGCAGAGCTCACTCTCATTGGTGTCTTCCAGTCCAATGCAGCCGTGACGAGCAGCAGTTTTGGGTTCGTCTGAGGCCGGGCACCGATGTGGCCAGGCGGCGTTCTGCCGCTGAGGAGTTGATCGGGCGCAACGCGTCTCGGGCGGCGACTCGGCGATGCTGTGGAAAATCACAGCCCGAGAGGCCGCCCATGTTTCGCCTGATGACGCTATTCTCGCTCCTTTTGCTGACGCTCACCTCACCGGCGCTGGCCGAGGATGATGCGCTCGGAAGTTGCCGCCACGAGAAAGAAGGCGTCGATCAGCTCGCTGCCTGCACGGCGGTCGTCTCATCGCCCGAGTTCACGGCCGCCGAGCGGGCAACGGCCTTCCGGATCCGCGGCGAGCTGCGCCAGACGGCCGGAGCGCTCGGGCCGGCGATCGAGGATCTCTCCTCAGCGCTGAGCCTTTCGCCTAATGACCCGGCTGCCTATGCAAGCCGGGCACGCGTCCATTTGGCGAAGGGCGATCTCGACGCCGCCGTCACCGATTTCAGCGCCGCCTTGCAGCATCAATTGGAAAAGCGCGCCAAAGCGCGTCTGTTCATTGGTCGAGGCCACACACTGATGGTGAAAGCGCTCTATGACCAGGCGCTGGCCGATTTCGACCAAGCGATCGCGCTCGCACCGGAGAGCGCCAGCGCCTACAACCATCGCGGCCTGGTCTACCGGAAGATGGAGAACCTCGCCCGCGCGATCGAGGATTACACGAAAGCGATCACGCTCAATCCCGTCTATGCCCTGGCTTACAGCAACCGAGGGCATGCTCACGAATCGATGGGGCACACTAGCAAGGCGGTCGCCGACTTCTCCCGGGCGCTGCTCCTCGACGGCAGCCTGACCAGCGCCGCAGAGCGGCTCACGGCGCTGAACGCCAGCTCCACCCTCGTCGCCGACAGCGCGCGTCTGATCGCCGCCGGCAAGGACATATCCGAGAAGACCTGCGCCTTCTGTCACGCCGTCGGATCGACAGGGCGTAGCCCGAACGCGAAGGCGCCGACCTTCCGCTCGCTCTCCGAGCGCCATCCATTCCTCTCCTTGCGCGAGCCCCTGTCCCGTGGCATCGCGGCCCCGCACGAGGAGATGCCGAGCTTCTCGCTGTCGGAGGGCGAGATCGATGGTATCGTCGCCTACGTCAACAGCCTCTCGCGATAATCCTGGGAACGGGAGAGCCGATGGCGCGTTAGGTTTGCTGGATTAGGATCGATCATGAAGGTGCTGGCCTCAGGTGTGATCGCATTTCTGCTTCTGGCGTTCGTCTCGCTGGCCGAGCACGGCTCAGGGTTCGCACTGGCGCAAGATGACCTGGGGACGCCCGGGCGCGTCTTCGAGGATCGTCGAGACGAGCTCCGCGGCGGCATACGCGGCAAGCTTCACGGTCTGAGGCCGCGCCATCATGTCCAGCCGAGCAGCCGGATGAGCCCCAAATCCCAGCGACGCGTTCTTCTGCGAATGGATCCGAGAGTGACGCCCGGTCCTCTTCGATTGAAGCGTCTGTCCGTCGCTCGCAGAATCGGGCTCGATCATGCGCTTGCGGCATGCCGAGCACGCTATCGCAGCTTCGATGAGGCGAGCGGAACCTATCGCACCTTCGCCGGAGAAACGCGGCGGTGCCCTTACCTCCCCTGAGGCCCAGGGCCCCAATTGCCCTTCAGCGACATGATGTAGGCGGCCAAGTCGGCGATCTCGTTGCGGGTCAGCGGGACTTGCGGCATCTGCGGATGGTGCAGGTCAGCAAGCGGACACTTGTCAATGAAATTGATGTAGGATGCGGTGCGTCGCAGCAAATTTCCTTGCGGCGTGGGGGCGTACGTGTGCCTCGAAGAGTACGCTAACGCTGATCGTCCTTGCACGACTTGTGTCGCTATTGGCCCAAGACGTCGTGGCGGCCGGCATGCTTCGACGCAATGCCCCGAAAGCCGACGCCCGCGCGGAATCTCGGCCCTTCCGTCACTTCCGCCGATCAATGTCGGCTGTGTGGAGTGATGCGGACTAGGTCGAGAATCGTCGACTCCTGCATCGAGCGGCAAGCCGCGACTTCCGCAAACTCTGCAAACCCGACTTCGTAGCCATTTCACTAGATGAGATTGGGGACAACTCTCTGGAACCAACTACACCCTGCTATCATGGACATATGTCCGACGTAGCCCGCCCCGTCGCGCCAGAGCCTGACAGCGTCGAAGCTCGTCACACGTTGACAGTCCGGGAGGTCGAGAAGCTGCTTGTCCAAGCCGGTGTGCCGCGATCGCATCGTCATGTCCTCCGGCTCTGCCAGTCCGGCCTGCTGGACGCGGTGAAAATTCCAGGACCCTCGGGAGACGAATGGTTTGTCGCGCCCTCATCGGTTCCCAAGGCGATCGGTGACCTCAAGCAGATCGAGGTGCGTAGAGCCCGCCCCAGCGCGCTGCGGCCCGACATGTCGAACACCGACGGGAACCAAGCGCCAGAGAACTCCAACGAGGACACGGCCGGCCATGACAGACCGGAGCAGGCCGTGTCAGGCACGAATGATTCTGAAACTTCCGCTAGGTCTCGCTCGGACATGGCGCGCCGCAGCCCGACACGCGACGACATCTACGAGCACCCGTATGTCAAGCGATTGGAGGAACGCTGCGACAAGCTCGAAACCAAACTCGACGCCCAAGTCAGGCGGACCGAGGAGATCCAAATCAGAAGTCAGGAGAAGCTTCTCGAGCTCCAGCGCATGACGGCCGTCGGTCAAAGTCAGACGCTCGCCGAGTTCATGCTTCGCGCCAAGGATTGGGTGCTTGGGCAGGGAAGCGATACTGAGAAGACTCCAGACAACGAAAGCATTCCCGGAGCTTGAGTTATCCCCAGGCCCGAAAAATTCATTGGCCTGGGCGAGCTATAATCACCCGATGTACCGACAGGATCAACACACCGCTGCCGACCCCGAGCTCGTTGTCACTGGCCTCTGATCTTATGGCCCAGAGACGCATGTTCTCCGCCCAGATCGTCAACTCAGATGCCTTCCTAGACATGCCGATCAGCTCGCAGGCCCTCTACTTTCATTTAGGCATGCACTCCGACGATGACGGCTTCGTTTCGCCGCGCAAAGTGCTTCGGCTGATTGGGGCAGGGGACGACGATCTCAAAGTCCTGCTTTCGAAGAACTTCGTCATTCCATTCGACAGCGGCGTTATCGTCATCACGCACTGGAAGCAGAACAATTACATCCAGGCCGACCGCTACACACCGACCATCTACAAGACCGAGAGACAACAACTGTCCTGTATCCAGAATGTATACGAGCTGGACACGGCGCGTGTTCAAATTGGAAGCAGCCCGGATACGCAGGTAGGAAGGAAGGGAGAGAAGAAAGAAACACATTCTTTGAAAAACGAAGATACCTTAAGCCCCACCCGGATCCAAGCTCACTTCGACAAAGGGCGCGCCCTCCTGAAGTTGCCCGGGAGGACTGAGCCACGCGTTTGACGGACCGTCAAACCTATGTCGAAAAACAGATATTGTGCGACCCTATACTCGCTTCTGTGATAAACTCCTAATATGACAAAATTGATAGACGAGGCCATCGGCGTTCTACGAAATCTGCCTGACGATGTGGCGGCCGCGGCGGCTCGTGCCATCATTCAGTACAGCACTCAAGTAGACGAAGATCTATTGCTCTCTGATGCGCAGGCTGAGGAGGTCGAGCGCCGTCTGAACGAACCAGACCGCACCTTCCTATCGATCGACGAGGTTCAAAGTAGTCTCAACCGCCTTAGGTCATGAGGCTCGTCGTCGATGCGTGCGCCTGGCGCGACCTCGACGACATCGGCCGCTGGATCGCCAAGAGCAATCCCACAGCCGCCCG
>JANNSA010000714.1:0-2046 GCA_031402115.1 Hyphomicrobiaceae bacterium
GCAAGCGCGACGACAAAGGCTGTGACATCGGCCCGTTCACCGCCGCTGAAATTGGCCGCTCCATGCATCGCGGCACGCCAGCCGATCAGATCCTGCTCGACATGATGCGCGAGATCCATCGCTATTTCGAGTTTCCCAAGGCCAACAAAATGGCGGTAGGGCTGGGGGGCGGGCATTCCGGCTTCACGGCAGCGGTGTTGCATCTGATCACGGCGCATGATCCATCGCAGCACATCTTCATCGATACGCCAGCGCCGGAGTCCGATGCCGCTAAGGAATCAGGTTTCTTTCGCCAGTCCTGGGGCGCACAAGTCATCGAGCTGATGCGCTATGCCCGCCATGGTGACGAGACCCGCATCCACTTCGCTGGCCAGGAAGGCACGGTGCCGGGTCCGGACACCCTGACAGCCATGGGCATCAAGCTATGCATCAGCGTTGGCCATGAGACGACGGGCGCGACCACCTATTCCCGCGCCGGCATCGCCAATCTGCTCGAATGGATCGATCGCGATCCGGCCAATCATCACGCCGTGCTTGACGCCACGTCAATGCTCGGCGCCATGCCCTGGGGCGATGCGGTGGTGGCTCAGGTGATGGCGAAGTGCTGCCTGTTTATGCCGTTCCAGAAGGCCATTGGCGGCATCTCGGGCTACTACGTCATCAGCTTCACGCCGGCAGCTCTTGCCCTGGTCGAGCGGAACCAGCAGCAGCCGTCCTGGGCGATCCCGCGCCAGCTCAAAATCGCCGCGCCGCTCGATCCGAAGATGCCGCTGACGGGCGCCCGCAGCGTCAGCGCCGGCCCGATCTACGATCCGGCGGCTGACAGGATGCAAGGTGGCGTCATCAACACCTTCTCGACGCTGGCATTTGCCGAAACCACGTTTGGGCTGTTGCGCGCCGAGAAGCGCATTGGTCCCGTCGCCGAGCTCAACCGGCGTTCGGTTGCCAACCGCGCCGCGATCAATGCTTGGGTCGCGGCCAACTCGTTACTTGAACTGGGTGTCGCCGACCCGGAGCAGCGCGGCGCCGCCGTGACGCTGCTCAAGGTCAACGATCCAGGCATCACGGACGCCGCACTACGCGCCCGCATCATCGCGCGCTCGAAACAGGTGCTGGCCTATGACGGCGTCACCCATCCCAACGGTGACCACGAACCGGGGCTAGACGTCGCGCGCTACGTCAATGCCTTTCCGGGCACGCCCGGCGACTATCGCGCCTGGATTGGCGGCATCCGGCCGGTGACTGATGTGGTCGCGCTCCTGGACAACCTGGCATTCGCCTATCACCGCGCCAAAATTGTCGTGCTTGAGGAGGAACTGGCAGCGCTGGGCGAAACTTTCGCGGTGGCGCCGGCCGAGGCAATTCGGGTCCGGCACGACGATCCAGCACGCGCCTACACCGTGCTGATCACCGATCTGATCGGCTTGCGTTTGGACGCTGACAAGGTGCCGTCTCCGCACGAGGTCAGGGCGCACATTGAGTCCAAAGGCGGGGTATTCCATTTCGGCCCGCTGACGACGGCCAAGTTGGCGCCGGGCAAGGTGCATTTTTACTACCAGCCGGACCTCACAACGGCGGCCAGCATACTGGCCCAGACCAGCGAGGGTCAGTTTGATGCCGTGATCGCAGCGGCGACGCTAATCCCGGCGACGGCTGTGTTCAAACTGGGCGGCGTGCGCATTGGCGCTGGCACTGGTAATATGAGTTCGGCATCCTGGGGCGGCTGCAATGGCACAGGCGGCGGCGCACCCCTTATGTACACGCCGAGCTTCAACAGCCGGGCAACGGCGCACATGGTTTTCAAGGCGCTGCTCAAGGTGGCACCGGATTTGCCCGTCAACGAGTTGCATGACCGCGTGGTCGCTGGCGAATTTGATACCGGCCGCGATTTACTGCACTTCCCGACCAGCAAGTTGGAAGGCCGCTAGCTGGCCGTCATCGGCTACGGCAATATCGGGCGCGAAGTCGCGCGCTTCGCGATGGCGCTGGGTATGCGCGTGGCCTTTCATGCGCGGCCCCGCCACGCGGTATGGATCAGTTCGGAGG
>JANNSA010000715.1:0-15248 GCA_031402115.1 Hyphomicrobiaceae bacterium
GGTCCGTCATGATCGTCGCCGGGTTGGAGTTGACCAGCACGACCCGGTAGCCCTCCGCCTTCAGCGCCTTGACAGCCTGCGTGCCCGAATAATCGAACTCGCAACGCCTCCATCGCGTGCCTGCGCGAGATCGGGGTGGAAACCGGCGGTTCCAACGTGCAGTTCGCGATCAATCCGGCCGACGGGCGGATGGTGGTGATTGAGATGAACCCGCGGGTGTCGCGGTCGTCGGCGCTGGCCTCCAAGGCGACCGGCTTTCCGATCGCCAAGGTGGCGGCGCGATTGGCGGTTGGCTACACGCTCGACGAACTCGACAACGACATCACCGGCGGCGCGACGCCGGCGGCGTTCGAGCCGAGCATTGATTACGTCGTCACCAAGATTCCCCGGTTCGCCTTTGAGAAGTTCGCTGGCGCCGACAACACGCTGACCACCTCCATGAAGTCCGTGGGCGAAGTGATGGCGATGGGCCGCACATTTGCCGAGAGCCTGCAGAAGGCATTGCGGTCGATGGAGACGGGGCTGACTGGCCTCGATGACATCGCCTTGCCGGGCCTGGGCGAAGGTGACGATAAAAACGTGATCCGCGAGGCACTGGGCCGGCCGACGCCCGACCGGCTGCTGAAGGTGGCGCAGGCGCTCCGGCACGGCTTCGACATCAGCCAAGTGCATGCCTCGTGCAAGATCGATCCGTGGTTCCTGGCGCGCATCAAGGAGATCGTCGACACCGAAGCGCGCGTCATTGAACACGGACTGCCGGCAACGCCAGGCGCCTTGCGGGCGCTGAAAGCTATGGGCTTCTCCGACGCGCGGCTGGCCAAGCTCGCCGGCAATACCGAGGCGCAGGTGCGCGCCGCCCGGCACGCGCTGAACGTGCGGCCGGTGTTCAAGCGCATCGACACCTGCGCCGCCGAGTTCGCCTCGCCAACCGCCTATATGTATTCGACCTATGAAACACCTTTCGCCGGCGCGCCCGTCAGCGAGGCCGAGCCGTCTAAGCGCGACAAGGTGGTGATCCTCGGCGGTGGGCCGAACCGCATCGGCCAGGGCATCGAGTTCGACTATTGCTGCTGCCATGCCTGTTTCGCTTTGAGCGACGCCGGCTATGAAACCATCATGATCAACTGCAACCCCGAGACGGTTTCCACCGACTACGACACCTCCGACCGGCTGTATTTCGAACCGTTGACGGCCGAAGACGTGCTGGAAATCCTCGATCTGGAGATGAGCCAGGGTCCGCTGAAGGGCGTGATCGTGCAGTTTGGTGGCCAGACGCCGCTGAAACTAGCGGAGCCACTGGCGGCAGCCGGCATCCCGATCCTCGGCACCTCGCCCGACGCCATTGACCTGGCCGAGGACCGTGACCGCTTCAAGCAGCTGATCACCAAGCTGGGCCTGTTGCAGCCGGCCAGCGAGATCGTCGGCAGCATCGCGGCGGCGCGCGCGGCGGCTGATAGCCTTGGCTATCCGATCGTCATCCGGCCGTCCTACGTGCTCGGCGGCCGCGCCATGGAAGTGGTGCACGAGCCGGCCCAACTGGACCGTTACCTCGCACGGCTGAGCAGCGATCTTGACCGGCCGTCGGAGATGACCGTGTCCGATCGCCGGCCGCTGCTGCTTGACCGTTACTTGCGCGATGCCATCGAGGTCGACGTCGACGTCATCGCTGACGCGACGGGCGCGTTTGTCGCTGGCGTCATGGAACATATCGAGGAAGCCGGCATCCATTCCGGCGACAGCGCCTGCGCCTTGCCGCCCTATACGTTGGGTGCTGCGGTGATCCGCGAGATGGAGCGGCAGGCCGCCACACTTGCCAAAGCTCTCGGCGTCGTTGGGCTGATGAACGTGCAGTTCGCCGTCAAGGACGGTTCCGTTTACATTCTGGAAGTCAACCCGCGTGCCAGCCGCACCGTGCCGTTTGTCGCCAAGGTCATCGGCCTGCCGATTGCCGGTATTGCTGCGCGTGTCATGGCGGGCGAGACGCTGGCGTCGTTCAAGCTGAAGCACAAGCCGATGCCCCATGTTGCTGTCAAGGAAGCGATCTTCCCGTTTGCGCGCTTCCCCGGCGTCGATCCGCTGCTCGGCCCAGAAATGCGTTCGACCGGCGAAGTGATGGGCATCGACCAGGATTTCGCTATGGCATTTGCCAAGAGCCAACTCGGCGTCGGCTCGCCACCTCCCGCCAAGGGCGCCGTGTTCGTGTCGGTCAAGGAAGCCGACAAGGACCGCATCGTCGGGCCGGTGCGCGAACTTGTGGATATGGGTTTCACGGTGCTGGCCACCCGCGGCACCAAGCGCCACCTGGAATCGCAAGGCATTGCCTGCGGCCTGGTCGCCAAGGTCTTGGAAGGCCGGCCAAATATCATCGATGCCATGAAGAATGGCGAGATTCAGCTGGTCTTCAACACCACCGAGGGCGCCAAGGCAGTTTCCGACAGCCGCGATATAAGGCGCGCCGCCCTGTTGAACCACGTGCCGTGTTATACTACGCTGTCCGGCGTGCTGGCGGTAACGCGGGCGATCAAAGCGCTGAAATCAGGCAATCTCGACGTGCGAACACTGCAAAGCCATCTGGAAACCACCGTCGTGACGCCACCTGCAACAAAAATACGGCCCAAGCGTTGACGGCAGCGGTCACCTAGTTGCGGAAATCTGGCAAAGCGATCACTCTCACACCAAATTGAATTCGCGGTTTGCGACGGCCGCACCCCAAACCCCTTTCGCGGGCGGGGCGGCCGCAGGAGAATTGACGATGGCGACCGAAAAAGTGCCCATGACGATCCCGGGCTTTGCCGCGCTCGAAGCTGAGTTGCAGCGGCTTAAAGGCACCGAGCGACCGCGCATCATCAGTGCGATTTCGGAAGCGCGCGAGCACGGCGATCTGTCCGAGAACGCCGAGTATCACGCCGCCAAGGATCAGCAGGGCTTGAACGAGGCGCGCATCGCCGACCTCGAGGATAAGCTGTCGCGCGCCGACGTGATCGATACGTCGAAGCTGTCAGGCGACACGGTCAAGTTCGGCGCCAGCGTCAAGCTGGTCGACGAGGATACCGAGGAGGAAGTCACTTACCGGATCGTTGGCGAGTACGAGGCCAACGTCAAGCAGGGCCGCTTGTCCATCACCTCGCCCGTCGCCCGCGCCTTGATCGGCAAAAAAAAGAGCGACATCATTGAGGTCACGACGCCGAAGGGCTCGCGCTCCTATCAGGTGCTGAAAGTTGCGTATAAGTAGCTCCACCGAGCCGCGGTCAGCGTAAGCGCTGCTCGTGTCAAGGTCGGGACGCGCGTTCGCGATATCCCGTGCTGCCGGCCGGTGACGGGCGGCATGGCGTCGTCCCCGCATTCACCAATCCCAAATCGATGAGTGAAGACCCTAGGCGTGTCGCGGCGTGAGCGCTCCGGACAAGTAGCTAAGCCAAGCGACCGACAGCACCGGGCTGACGCCTTGGTCGCAGTGCTCGTTGCGGATCGAAAACAGCAATCTGCCAAACTGAAAACAAAAAACTGTTCGACCTGTCGATTGGCCGTCTGCCCGCTCGTCATGGTTGTGAAGGCACTCGCTTTCCAAAGCAATGAAAGGATCCGGCCATGACACTGACCCAAGTAATTATCGCGATTGTCGGCACAGGTGCACTGCTTTCGCTCGCCACTTTCCTGCTGCCGCGCCACGTCACGGTCACACGCAGCGCCACCGTTTCAGCCGCTGCAGCCGATGTCATGGCACTGGCCAGTAGCAACGAGGGTTACCAGCGCTTCAACCCCTACCGAGCCACCGACCCCAACCTGAGGATTGAGTTGTTCGGCCCACCCATGGGCGTTGGCTCGGGATTTCGTTTCGACGGCAAGGAAGGCAAGGGCAGCCAAATCGTCACCGGGCTCAGCAGCAATCAAGTCGACTTCGAGATCGATCTTGGCGCCATGGGCAAGCCTCGTCAAAGCCTCCAGGCCATTGCTTCGGGATCAGGCACGAAAGTGGTCTGGACGATGCAAATGGACATGGGCATGAACCCCGCCGCGCGCGTCTTTGGCTTGTTCATGGATGGCATGATCGGCAAGACCTTCGAAACAGGCTTGCGCAATCTCGCCACCGCAACGGCAAAGTAATCGACCTTACACCTCAAGAGGAGTTCGACTCATGCGCTACACGCTTTTGCTCTATTCCGACCCCGCTGGCGTTGCCAACATGACCGCCGAGGACTGGGCGCGCGAGAAAGAGGTTTACGGCGCCTATATCGGTGCGCTGCAGGAAGCCGGCATCTTTGTCGATACGGATTGGCTGCAGCCCGTTGAAACCGCAACCACGCTCAGCATGTCCGGTGGCAAGCGCCAAGTTCAGGATGGCCCCTTTGCGGCAACACGCGAGACCCTGGGCGGCTACTTCGTGGTCAATGTCCCGGATCGGGACGCCGCCCTTGCCTGGGCCGCCAAATGCCCCGCCGCGCACCACGGCAAGGTCGAGGTTCGGGCCTCGGCCATGGACGGCACGTGACGGACGCAGCAGCGCGCGCGGCGGACGTCGCGCGTGCTTCTTACGGGCGGCTGCTGGCAATTCTCGCGGCACGCAGCGGCGACATCATCGCGGCTGAAGACGCTTTGGCGGAAGCTTTCCGGCTGGCACTGGAAGGCTGGCCACGCACCGGCATACCGGGGAACCCGGAAGGCTGGCTGATTACGACTGCCAAGAACCGGGCCATTGATGCTCGCCGCCGCGTCGTGATGGCACCGGTCATCGCTGTTGAGGAGCTGCCCGACGTGCAACAGGAATTTCCTGATCCCGAGGCAATCCCCGACCGGCGGTTGGCCCTGATGTTTGTCTGCGCGCATCCCGCGATTGACGCCAGCGCGCACACCTCCCTGATGCTACAGACCGTGCTGGGCTTTGAGGCGGCGGAAATCGGGCGGAGCTTCCTGATTTCGCCAGCGGCGATTGCCCAGCGGTTAGTGCGCGCCAAGCGCAAAATCCGCGATGCGCGTGTACCGTTTGATGTTCCGGATCGCGCAGCTATGCCCGAGCGGCTGCCGGCGGTGCTGGAGGCAATATATGGCGCCTACGCCATGGACTGGATGAACGACGAGAAGGCGCGCGACATGGCGGGCGAAGCGCTTTATCTGGCCGAGCTGATGGCGACCTTGTTGCCCGATGAGCCAGAGGCCTTAGGATTAGCGGCACTGATCGGCTTCGCCCATGCCCGGCGTACGGCGCGGACCAGGGATCGCGCCTTCGTGTCGCTGGATCAACAAGATAGCAGCCTGTGGGATCACGTCTTGATTGCGCGGGCGACGGCTTGGTTGAAGCAGGCGTCGGCACTTCGCCGGATTGGCCGGTTGCAGCTGGAGGCCGCGATCCAGCAGGTGCATGCCCGGCGTCACGAGACCGGCAGAACCGATTGGCGAGCCATCCTGATGCTGACCCAAGGATTATGCCGGCTGTGGCCTACCATCGGCGCCGAAACCAGCCTGGCGGCGGCGACTGGCGAGGTCCTCGGTCCCGACGCCGGACTGGCGGCACTTGAGCAGATCGCACGCGACCCCGGCGCAGCCTTCCAACCCTACGAGGCGACCCGAGCCCATCTTTTGGCGAAGGCCGGACGGCCAGCAGAGGCCGCACTGGCTTACGAAAAGGCGATCACACTGACGCCAGAACCGCAGATCCGCAATTGGTTGGTCGCCCGGCGGGCGGAACTGCGGCTGTCGTCCTGATCACACGGCCGATAAGCCCAAAGCCTGGCGTCGCTTTGCTTCGATGTCGGGCGCTTTGGGCAGGCGGCTTTGCAGGTCACGATCGGTGACGCTCATGTGGTTGCGGGTGTACTGCTCGGAGGCTTTGCGCAAGGGCTGGAAGTCCCACGGGAAGGCAGCGCCCTGACGCAGCGCCTCAAACAGAAAGTGCCGCGACTGCTGGCTTTGCAGAACTTCCGCGTGAATGCGTGGAATGTCAAAGCGACCCTCCACCTCTTGACGCATGGTGGCAGCGAGTGGCTCGGCGGCGCGGTTGATCAGTTCGTCTGGGTCATCGTCGAGATTGAACAATTGATCGGGGTCGCCCGGCGCATGGATGAACTTCCAGGCTCCGCGCCGCAGCATGTACATCGGCGCCATCGTGCCTTCGGCGAGGTATTCGCCGATCAACGTCGCCTCCGGATTCTCAGCCGCGCCTTGCAGCAACGGCACCAGACTACGACCATCCACGGGCCGCGCCAGCCTCGCCGAACCGCTGGCGCCGATGTCAGCGATCGTCGGCAAAAGGTCCGCTAGGCCAACTGGTTCCCGCACCCGCCGTGGCTTGAAGCGCTGAGGGGACCAGATCAGCATCGGCACATGCGCCGATGGTTCCAGGAACGACATCTTGTACCAAAGCCCGCGCTCGCCGAGGAAATCACCGTGGTCCGAGGTGAAGATGATCACCGTGTCATCCAATTTGCCGGTGGCTTCCAGGGCGTTGACAAGCTTGCCGACCAGGTCATCGACATAGGAGATGTTGGCGTAGTGGCCGTGGCGGGCGGCGCGCAGGTCGGCTTCCGTCACGGTGTAGTCGCTTATCGCCGACATGTCATAGAGGCGCCGGCTGTGCGCATCGAGCGCGTTGTGCGAGAGCGCCGGCACGCGCGGCAGATCAATCGTATCGTCGTTGTAGAGGTCCCAGAACTTCCGCCGGGCCGCATAGGGGTCGTGCGGATGCGTGAACGACGTCATCAGGCAAAACGGCGTATCGGGCTCGAAGCGGGCGTAATCGTAAAGCTTGCGCACGGCCAGGAAGCAGGCCTCATCGTCGAACTCGAGCTGGTTGGTGATCTCGGCGACGCCCGGCTGCAGCACGGAAGTCATGTTGTGGTACCACCAGTCAATGCGCTCCTGCTTCAGCCGCCAGTCCGGCGTCCAGCCGAAGTCTGCAGGGTAAATGTCGGTGGTCAGGCGCTCCTCAAGCCCGTGCAGCTGATCGGGGCCGACGAAGTGCATTTTGCCTGACAGGCAGGTGCGATAGCCGGCGCGGCGCAGATAATGCGCCCAGGTCGGGATCGCCGACGGGAATTCGGCGGCGTTATCATAAACTCCCGTGCGCGATGGCAGCAGGCCATTCATCACTGTAGCGCGGGCCGGCGCACACAATGGGCTGGTGGAATAGGCGTTCTCAAACACCACGCCTTCAGCGGCGAGCCGCGCCAGGTTCGGCGTCTTGACCAACGCGTGGCCATGGAACGGCAGATAGCGCGCCGCCAGCTGATCAGCCATGATGAAAAGAATGTTCGGTTTGTCGGGCATGGCAGGGCTCCGGCGGCGTGGAAATGCGATAGTAGCTGACAGTGCGGCGGGCAGCCTTGCCCAACCGCGACATGGTTGCTGCATGTCAGCGGCGGCGCGAAGTCAGCGCACTACCCCCTCTCCCCGTGAAGAACGGCGAAAGGGGGTAGTGCGTCGCACTTGCGTCAAGGCCATAGGACTTGCCATGCTTGGCTGAGCGCCTTGCCGGCAGTGTCGCCGCTGTTCTATCGTGAAAGCGCTGCCATGACCGACCCGTTGCCACCCCTGCCGCCGCTGACGCTTCCGGAAGCCGAGATGCGCCAGATCATGGCTGAGGTCGGCACCATGATTGTCGATCACTTCGTCAATCTGCCAAGCCAGCCAGTCACCAGGCCATCGACACTGAGCCACCTGCAGCAAGGCTTGCAGGAGCCGCTGCCCCTGACGCCGGTGCCAGTCAGCGAACTCCTGGCACAGGTCCGCCAATACGTGCTGTCGGAAATGACGCATAACGATCATCCGCGCAACTTCGCTTTCGTGCCGGGCCCGAGCAATTTCGTCGGCGCTATGGCCGATGCGCTGGCTTCGGCGCTGAACATTTTCTGTGGTGCCTGGATTGGCCCTTCGGGCACGGCGCAAGTGGAAATCGTCGCCATCGAATGGTTGCGGCAATTGTTTGAGTTTCCCGATACCGGCGGTGGCCTGTTTGTCAGCGGGGGTTCGATGGCCAACCTCACGTGCCTGGCCGTTGCGCGCCATGCAAGGCTCGCCGGCAATCCGCACAACGCCTTGGTCTATTTTTCCGATCAGACACACTCGTCGGTTGCCAAAGGCTTGAAGATCCTTGGCTTTGAGCCGCACCAATTTAGGAAGCTGACGTCAGACGCTGGCTACCGGTTGCCGCTTGCTGACCTTAAGCAGCAGATCGTCAAGGATCGCCGGCACAGCCTGTTGCCGTTCTGTGTCGTTGCCAATGCGGGCACCACCAATGCCGGTGCCGTCGACCCGCTTGCAGCCATCGCCGATCTGTGTATGGCTGAAGGTCTTTGGTTGCATGTCGATGGCGCTTATGGTGGCAGCGCGGCTTTGTCGGCTTCGGGCAAGCCCATGCTGGCGGGCATGAGCCGCGCCGATTCGCTGGCTATCGATCCACACAAATGGCTGTTCCAGCCCTATGAGATTGGCTGCGCGCTGATCCGCGAAAAGAACCTGCTGAAGGAAACGTTCAAGGTCTCGGCGGAATATCTCAAAATCATGGAGCAGAGCGCCGAGCAGCCCAACTTCAGCGACTACGGCGTGCAACTAACCCGCGGCTTCCGGGCATTGAAGTTCTGGATGTCTCTGAAGGCGTTTGGTGTCGACGCCTTGCGCGCGGCGATTGAGATCGGCATCCAGAACGCGATGCTGGCCGAAACCACGCTGCGCGCCAGCGCTGATTGGGAAATCGTGACGCCTGCGCAGCTCGGCATCGTCACCTTCCGCTTCTTAGCACCCGGCAAATCCGAAGTGGCGCTTGGCGATCTCAATTCGAGCATCGCTAACGAAATGATCCTGTCAGGCTACGCCATGCTGAGCCCGACTGTGATGCGCGGCAAGACGGTCTTGCGCCTCTGCACCATCAACCCGCGCACCAGCCGCGACGACATCACAACGACTATCGCCAAGCTCGCTGAGATTGGCCACGCGCTGAGATGAAGTGGCGCAAATCAGGATGCTGCTGCTTGACAGGACCGCTGCGTCGCGGCGAGGTGCCGCCCGGAACTAAAGGCAAGGGGAGCGCGGCGCGTGCAGACTGTCTTGTGCATGAAATGGGGGACGCGCTACGGCGTCGACTTTGTCAACCGGCTGTGGTCGATGGTGCAGCGCAATACCCAGCGTCCGACGCGAATGATCTGCTATACGGATGATCCCAAAGGGGTGGCTACGGGCGTTCTCACCCGGCCGTTGCCGCCGATCAACATCCCGCAACGAGTGTCGTTCCTCGGCTGGCGCAAGCTGTCGCTGTTCCAGTACCCGCTCGACGACATCGAGGGAGAAGCGCTGTTTCTCGACCTCGATTTGGTGGTGACAGGACCGATCGACGAGTTCTTCGACTACGCACCCGGCCACTACGTTGCGATCGACAACTGGTCTCAACCCGGCGGCGGTGTTGGCAACACTTCGGTGTTCCGCTACCGCGCCGGCGAGCACAAACACGTGTTCGACGACTTCAATAGCGACCCCGAGGCAATTCTCGGCAAATGGCGGATTTCGCAGCAATACATGTCGGGCGTCATCCCGGGCATGAAGTTCTGGCCCACGCCCTGGTGCCTCAGCTTCAAGCACACCCTGCTGCCGCGCTGGCCACTGAACTACTTCGTCGACGCCAAACTACCACCAGATGCCCGCGTCGTCGCCTTTACCGGCAAGCCTGACCCCGACGACGCCTTGGTTGGCCGCTGGCCAGAACTCAACTTCCGTCAGCGCCTCTACAAGCACGTCCAGCCAACGCCGTGGATCGGCGAGCACTGGCGCTGAGGCCTTGTTTATGACCCCGCACCCCAGGTGCAGGACGAGCGCCACTCGGTACGGCCATTGCGTATCCGGATGGCGCGGCGGAAATCGCACTGGCGGCAGGAATAGCTCGACAGGCAGCCGCGCACCTCGGCGTTACGCTTGAAGTTGCAGCTGCGCACCACAATGCAGATCTTGCCGGCCGCAAGGCCTTGCGCGGCAGTGGCGGGGGCGTTGGATACCCAAAGGCCGGACACCACGGCACCCAAGGCAGCAGCCACAATCAGAGTCCGATGACGCATGTGTTTATCTCCCGTGCGCGACTGATCAAACGTCGCGCAGATCGCCCTTTGCTGTCCAGCCATTGATCACAACAACCTTGCAGGCCGGCTTGCGCGTCAGGACCTGCCAGGAAAACCACCGTTCAAGAATTCATCGACAAATGCCGGCACAATCTCGGTCGCTGGGCCGTGTCGCGTATGCGAAAACTTGGCCGCGCCACTGGTAGGTTCCAGGTTCAGCTCCACTGTACGTGCTCCCGATCGGCCAGCCAGGTCCACGAATTGCGAGGCAGGATAAACGGTGCCGCTGGTGCCAATGGAAATGAACAGGGTGGCGGCGCGCAAGGCGGCAATGATCGGGTCCAGCTGATAAGGCGTCTCGCCGAACCAGACGACATCGGGCCGCATTCTGCCAGTGCCGCTACAGGCCGGACACTGGCTCTCAGCCGACAGGTCATCGACCCAATCGGAGCGAACATCACAGCTGGTGCACCAGGCCTTGAAGACTTCGCCATGCATATGAATGAGGTTCCGGCTGCCCGCCCGCTCGTGCAGCGCATCGACATTCTGCGTTACCAACAGAACCTCGCTCGGATGCGCGGCTTCAAGTTTTGCGAGCGCCGCATGCGCGGCATTGGGGGCGACCGTCTGATGCAGGCGACGGCGCATATTGTAGAATTCCAGCACCATCGCCGGATTGCGGGCGAAACCCTCCGGGGTCGCCACGTCGCGCACGTCGTATTGCGCCCAGATGCCGCCCTTGTCGCGGAAGGTCGAGATGCCGCTTTCGGCGGAAATTCCCGAGCCGGTGAGAATGACGATGCGGTCCATGCGTGGTGCCTTCAACGGAGAGCCATGTTCACTTCGCAAACGACTGTGCCTTGCCTACGCTTCTATGGCACCCGGACGAATGCTAAGGTAATCTCCCGAGGGACCACAGTCGTTGCCGCCACAGGCGAGCGTGGAGGTTGCATGCGCGTCGGATTTTTATCCATTCTCACCGCCCTTGCTGTTGTTGTTGCGGTCAGCCTGCCCGCGATGGCGCAGACCAAACCAAAGACCATGCACCAGGTCGACGGCATGGATTCAGTCACTTTCACCTCCGATGCGACGGCAGCCGGAATTGTCGCCCGGGTGCTCCAGCAATACGGATTGACTGCCAATTACGAGGTGCGAGTAGTCGATGCCAGCCGCCGCGTGCCGAATGCCTTGGCCGAGTTCTACAAACAGGTGCCACAGCGCCGCGTGCTCAGTTTCAATGTTAGCTACATGGACTTGATCCGCAATCGCGGCGGCAATGACTGGTCGCTGCTCGGCATCGCGGCGCACGAAGTTGGCCACCTGGCCTTGCTGCACCTGGAGAAGCCGATCAAACCCTACCAGGCGGAGCTGGAGGCTGACTATTACGCCGGCTTCACGCTGTCCAAGATGGGTGCCGGGTACAACGACGCCGTGTCATCGCTCAGGTTGATGCCGGAGGCCGGCGGCACGCTCACGCATCCGCCGCGCGATGAACGCATCAAGGCGATGGGGCGGGGCTGGAACGACGCACAAGGCAACGTGGTGCCGGACGCCAAGCCGCCCGAGGTGGTGAAATCCAACGAACTGGCGAAGTTCGAATGGAAGCATAATCGCGACCTGTTCGGCTCCGACATTGTCAGCGTCAATGGCCGTCCGGGCATTCCGGGCGCCAGCCTGGAAGGCTGCGCCAAAATCTGCAACTCGGTGCCGGCCTGCCAGGGCTTCGCTTTCGACAAATGGCGCGGCTGGTGCTTCCTCAAGGGTGGCATGAAGCCTGGCGCCGATGGCCGGTTGGCAGTGTCGGTGATTGATCCAATCTCAATTCTCGGCATCAAAAAGCCAGCCACGTTACCGGCTCTGTCAACGGCGGTGCCGGCGACCGTTTATGCGCGCAACCGCAGTTTCCGCGACACGCCGTACAAGAGCGATGTCGCGATCGATTTCGACATCTGCAAGATCGCGTGCAACGCTGACCCGGCGTGCGTCGCGTTCACCTTCGTCAAGGACAAGAAGATGTGCAACCGGTTCAAGCTGACGCTCGGGCATTACCCGGACGTCAACGCCGACAGCGGCTACAAGCGGCAGTCTTCCAATTGAGCCTTGCCTCTCAGCACGCGGAAATAAGTGTACAAAGCAAGGAACCTCATCATGGCGAGTTTTCCGTCACCACACATCAGCCGCCGCGATTTCATCATGGGCGCCACCGCTGGCATCGTCACGCTCAGCCTGCCGGAATGGCTGGCGGGTGAAGCCTCCGCACAAGCCGCGCCGCGCATCCGCTATGAAGCCAGTTCGCCGAAAGGTAAGGCGATGCTGGTGATCTACCGCGACGGTGTGCGCCGCATGAAGGCGTTACCACGCCACGACCCGCGCTCGTGGATCTTCCAGGCTAACATTCACGCCCACCCTGACAACGAGCCGGTCAACACGATCTTTGCGGCCTCGCAAGGCAAGACAGCAGCGGCAAAGGCGATCATCGCCCGCAACAAGACACTGGCGCTCGGCGCCGGCGCGCAGAAGCCAATTTGGAACACCTGCCCACATAGCACGACCACCGACAACGGCTATGCCGAGCATTTCATTTCCTGGCACCGCATCTATCTGATGTTCCTGGAGCGGACCATCGCCAGCCTGACCAACAAGCCTACTTTCGCGCTGCCCTATTGGGAGTATTCGCACCCGAATGCCAAGGCGCTCGGCCGCCTGCGGCTGCCGGCCGAGTTCCGCGCTGCCACCAACAATAACGCGCTCTACAGCGCCGATCGCAGCGTCCGCGTCAACAGTACCGGGTTGACCGAGGGCGCGGTCGGACCGCGCGATGCCTTCGACCAGCGCACGCTGCTCGGCGATGCCGGCGAGAGCGGTTTCAATGCCACCATCGAGGACTTGCCGCACAACAACGTGCACGGCGCGGTCGGCACGACAAAACGCATCAATGGCGAACCGGTTCCGGTCGGCATGCAATCGGTCGAACTCGCCGCGCGCGACCCGATTTTCTGGGTGCATCACGCCAATATCGATCGGCTGTGGGAAAGCTGGCGGCGCCCTGGTGGCAATGGCAGCTCGCAATTGGACCCGGCGGCCGGCGACGTTTGGCTGGCTGGCCGCACATTCGCCTTCGTCGACCCAGAAGATACCAGCAAGCTGGTTAAAATGACGGCAGGCGAAGCTCTCAATATCCAAAGCACCAAGCTCGGCTATAAATACGACAGCTTGGCTTCGGTCGCCAACGCGACGTCATTCAGCAGCGCATCCAGAACCGCGAGGCCGACCCAATTGTCCGCCAAGGACCAGATCGCCCAGGCACAGATCAAAGGCCTCGATCAGCCGGTTACCGTGCCGGTCAGACCAACCGCGCCGGCGCCGGTCGCCTTGGGCTTCGGTCAGCGTTCCGACGCCGAATACATCCTCACGATCGAGGTCGAAGCCGATGCCAAGAGCGAGCCCGGCGGACTGTTCGAGGTTTACATGCTCGCCCCCAAAACCCTCGGCGCCACCGAAAAAGTCGAGCAGCTGGTCGGCACCTTCAACCTGTTTGGTGTCAACAAGCACGCCCAGCACCTGCCCGCCGGCGCCAAGCCCAGCAAGACCTGGAAAGCCGACATCACCGAACTGGTGTTGCGCAAACTGGTCGACCCTACCAAGCCCGCCGACGTGGTTTTCCGCGCCGCTTTCAACGCCCCGACGGTGCCGGTGACCATCAAGAGCGTGGTGATTGAGGCGCGGTGAGCGGAGTGGGGGACTCGTTCGTAGGCTGTGACCTCGGCAGTAGCTGGGCCGACATCTGGAAGCCCAGCACTTCGCCGTGAGCGCCGACCGTGGCTGCTGGGCTTCAAGATCTCAGCCTAGCCTACGCATCTGCATGAGCGGGATCAGCGCGAAACCGATCTGCGCGATGAGCCCCATTAGCCCTGGCATCTGGCCCCAGCTTGCGACGAACTCAACGGGCGACTGGCCGTTGAGCACGATCGAACCGCCAAGTTCAGCCAGCAACAGCAAGCCGAACGCGACGCCACCCATGGTCAGGCGCGGCCGCATCGCGTCGGGCACCGACAAGCGCCAGGTCAGCGCGCGGCACACAAACCATGCGACGCCGAGCACGACGGGCACTTCGACGAGCACCGCGACAAGAGCGCCGAGCACGGGCGCCACGATCAATACCCGCAGCGTCCCTAGACCGAACGCGACCGCGAAAACGATGGCGAAGTAAGCGACCCCCGCCTTGACGGATGCGCCGATTGCCATCAAGCTGCCGCCCTGATGGCAGCGCTCCCCACCACCAGCCCCCCTGCTCCCGCCGTCACCTTCACCGTCTCTCCGTCCTTCACCTTGCCGGCTAGGATCAGCTCCGCCAGCGGGTCCTGCACGCTTCGCTGGATCACCCGTTTCAAGGGCCGCGCGCCATAGGCCGGGTCGTAGCCCTGGTTGGCGAGCCACTCCCTTGCCTTGTCATCGAGCTCCAGCACGATCTTACGGTCACCCAGGAGTTTCCGCAGCCGCTCCATCTGGATGTCGACAATCGCGGCCATCTGCTCGCGCTTCAGCCTGTGGAACAAGAGGATGTCGTCGACGCGGTTCAAGAATTCCGGCCGGAACGCCTGGCGGACCACGGCCATCACCTGCTCGCGCACCGCTTCCACATCGCCGGCGCCTTCCGACAAGTATTCCGAACCGAGATTGGACGTCATCACGATCAGCGTGTTGTTGAAGTTGACCGTGCGGCCCTGGCCGTCCGTTAACCTGCCGTCGTCCAGCACCTGCAGCAGGATGTTGAACACGTCCGGGTGCGCCTTCTCGATCTCGTCGAACAGCACAACCTGATACGGACGCCGCCGCACGGCTTCCGTCAGGGCGCCGCCTTCCTCGTAGCCGACATAGCCCGGAGGGGCGCCGATCAGACGGGCGACGGAGTGCTTCTCCATGTACTCGGACATGTCCATGCGGATCAGCGCGTGCTCGTCGTCGAACAGGAACTGCGCCAGCGCCTTGGTCAGCTCGGTCTTGCCGACGCCTGTGGGGCCCAGGAACATGAATGAGCCCATCGGCCGGTTCGGGTCCTGCAGGCCGGCTCGAGCGCGGCGCACGGCGGTGGAGACGGCGCGCACCGCATCCTCCTGGCCAATCACGCGCTTGGCCAGCGCCTGTTCCATGTGCAGCAGCTTGTCGCGCTCGCCTTGCAGCATGCGTTCCACCGGCACGCCGGTCCAACGCGAC
>JANNSA010000716.1:0-9640 GCA_031402115.1 Hyphomicrobiaceae bacterium
CCGGGTGCGTGTTCTACCTTGCCTCTGGCCCGGCGTCCGGCCGCGAGCCCTATGCCGCCTTAGCTCAGTTGGTTAGAGCGCTAGATTGTGGATCTAGAGGTCCCCTGTTCAAGCCAGGGAAGCGGTACCAATACCAAAGCATTGATGTTGCACTTGGTTTTCGATCATTCGACAGCCGCGCAACAGCATCCGATTCACGTCCGTGTCGGCACCTGGCTCGATTTCGCGGCCGGATCGACCGACATGTCAACGCCAAGTAGAGATGTCCTCCCGCGCTGGCACGGACGGTGGCGGGTGCGGGCGGGCCGTCCACACCCGGGAGCACGCGCGCCGCCAGGGCTCCCGGTTCTACCGGCGATGACCGCGTCGAGGTGCGCGTCCTCGGCCGCCGCCGGCACCACCGCGAAACGCACGTTGTACCGGAACATGAACCCAGGCAACAACGGCGCCGCCGCGCCCAGGTCGTTGATCCCGGCGAGGCGCAGCTCCTTCACCAGACGATCCTGCAACGTCTGATTGGCCCGTTCCACCCGGCCCTTGGCCTGAGCGCGCAAGTCGACTCGATGCCAAGCTGCGCCGCCACCCGGCCGAACGCAAGAATGCCCAGCCATCGGGCCGCTCCAGGGAAGCCGGGGTGGACCGTGTCGCCGAGTATCTCGCCCGAGCCGCAGCCGAGATGGACGAGCCGCAGCTCCCGGCGCTTGCGGCCACCGTCGCGGCAACAGAGTTCCAGCATCCGCACGCAATTCTTGAGCTTCGCGAACGCATTGGGCGGTTCCAGGCCGCCTTCGACGGGCGCGACAGATCGGTGATGGCTTTCATTCGGGGCAAGTACGGCAACGAGGATGTTGCCGGCGTCAGGAGATGCCCTGTTTCCTAGTGTTAGGCATGTCTTGGGTCTACCCACGCGGGAAACGCTCACACTGGAAGCCCGGCGGCTATCACGTTTGCCAACGCGGTGACGTCAATAGCCTTACCGCCACCCCCACGGATCGCCGTCCAAAGATATTATTCGCGCAATTGAAAATTGTTACAGACCAATGCGTTGCGCCGGTCGTAGCGACGCGATTCTTGCCATTTCCGAATTTTCGCGTCGTTGCATTCCCCGTGTTTCTGGCATCAATCGCTAGTGTTCTGAGTCTGACGCTTGGTTCCCGGTTTTCTCGGATTTGATCTGATCAGTAATTGCTCACCCCTCTGCGTCGGTTTGACTCGCGCTGGCGGCGTGGATTTTTGATGCCGGGGCTGATTCAAGCTTTGGATGCCGCCAGAGACACTCGATTCGCTCGATGCCGCCCTGAAGCCGATCGTGCTTCAGATCGTTGCGCAGAACGCGTCGTTGCTTGGCCGGATTGACGAACTGCTGGCTGAGATCAAGATCCTCAATGCCCGCATCGCCGAACTTGAGGCGCGTGGCGTGCCGCCACCGCCGAAGACACCAACGAACTCGTCGCTGCCGCCATCGAGCGGGCACAAGACGAATGCCACGACGACAGTCGGGACGAAGCCCCGCAAAGGCCGGCCGGGCGTGGCGCGCGAACTGTGCCCGAACCCGGACGTGACGCGCGATCTCTATGCGCAGCGCTGTGCATGCGGGGCGGCTGTGTCGCCCACGGATCAAACGCTCGCACACGCCTACGATCACATTGACCTGCCGCCGATCAAGCCCTTCACGACGCGGATCAATCTGCATAAGGGTACCTGCCCCTGCTGTAGGAGGCGGGTCGCTGCGTTGGCCCCCGCCGACATGCAACCCGGCAGTCCGTTCGGGCCGGGCATCGCTTCGATCGCCGCCTATCTGCACGACTGCTACATGGTCAGCTATAATCGGCTGACCGAGGTTTTCGCAGGCCTGCTCGGCTTGAAGTTGTCGGAAGGCGCTATCGCCAACATGCTCGCGCGCGCCGCTGTTCTGTTCGCGGCCGAAGCCGACAAGATCGCGGCCAGCGTGCGTTCGAGCCCCGTCATCGCCAGCGACGAGACGTCGGCGCGCGTGTGCGGCAAGACTTGGTGGCGCCGGGTTGAAGACCCGCCTTCGGCAGGATGGGTTTTCTCGAGCGCATCGGCGGTCTATCACACGGTTCAGCCGACGCGCGGCAAGGTCGTGCCGGTCGAGTTCCTTGGGCCCGCCAAGCCGAAAGTGTGGATTTCGGACCGGCTCGCCGCACAATGCCGGCATGCCGACGCTCACCAGTTCTGCCTCGCCCATCTGATCCGCGATGCTCAGTATGCCCGCTGTCGAACACGGCTCCGCCTTGGCGACGCCGGCGACACCGTGTTCGCGCCCGGCTTCAAGGCGTTTCTGAAGAGGGCCTGCGCCATCGGCCGCAAGCGCGCCGAGATCACCGATGCGACGATCGCAAAGCACGCGCGCGACCTGAAGCGCGAACTCGATCGGCTGCTCGATCTGCAGCTGACCAACTCGGAAGGCAACCATCTCAGGGCCAGCATGGCGGTGGACGCGCGCGACAAGCTGCTCGTGTTCCTGACGCGCCGTGACGTGGAGCCGACAAACAACGGCAGTGAACGGGAACTCCGGCCGTCGGTGATCTTCCGAAAAGTCACCGATTGCTTCCGATCCGGCTGGGGAGCGAAAGTCTACGCCGATCTCCGCTCCATTGTCGCCACCGGCCGCCTGCACGGCCGGAGCCCGCTGGCCAGCCTCCGCGCTATCCTCGCCCCCGCCGCCATCTGATCAACGGGCGCGGAGGGGTGAGCAATACCATGGTGCGCGAGATCGGTAAGAGCTTTCCGTTCGTCGAGCTGATGGATACCTGGACCTGGTTTCAATCGGGTCTTGAGACAGATGGCGCGCATAATCCCGTCACCAACAAGAAAGTCCAGGCGGGCGATATTCTATCCCTCAACTGCTTCCCGATGATCTTCGGCTACTATACCGCCATTGAGCGAACTTTGTTTTGCGATCATGCTTCCAACGCCCATATGGATCTCTGGACCAAGAACTGCGAGGTCATGAAGATCGGCAGCGGCTTGATGCAACCGGGCAAAAAGTGCTCAGAAATCGCCTTGGAGTTGAATGAGCTCTACCGCAGCTGGGATCTGCTGAAATACCGGTCGTTCGGCTACGGACATTCGTTCGGCGTCCTCTGCCACTACTATGGCCGCGAAGCCGGTGTGGAGCTGCGCGAAGATGTCGACACCGTGCTGACGCCGGGCATGGTGGTCTCCATGGAGCCGATGATCATGATCCCGGAAGGCCAGCCCGGCGCCGGCGGCTACCGGGAGCACGACATCTTCATCATCACCGAGACCGGCGCCGAAAACATCACGAATTTCCCGTACGGTCCGGAGCACATGATCATCAAGGGATCGTGAGTTGCTGGGCGCATTGCTGCGGTTTGGCAGCTCAATTGTGCCAGCGGCACCGCAAACGTTCGCAGCATAATACCGTGCCCGAAGCTGACCGTAAAATGCTGCTCCAGGGAGTTCAGCGTCATGGCGGCGCCATGCTGCGCATGGAGCGCGAATAGGCGGCCGGCGACCATGGCCGTGACGCCGTCGCGTTGGCGGCTAGCCGCAGCATCGAGCCGCCGGTCAGGGCCGAGCCATCCCCATCAAAGACGGAGTATGGCCATCCGCACGGCCTCGACCTAGCCGTGCACCTGCGAGCGCGTGATTTCGAGGCTCAAGTCGACTGCCACCAGCGGCGCGCCCTTGCGCACGTGGCGCATCGCCTCGGCCCGATCGAGCGAAAGGCTAGACAAATTGGTGATCGTGCGCTTTCGCACGCTTGACCTTGCGCACGCTTTCGCGAAGCAGGATGGCCGGCGGCGAGTTCCGGCCCGGGACCATGTCGCTGTTCATGAGCCAGCAATAGGCGATTTGCGCAACTCAGTCCTGAGTCTTCGCCTCGCATTACATTGGCACAAACAGGTTGCTGCCAACGAATCGGTCTGGCCAAGGCCATCGCGCCATCGGCCCTTCTGAACGCTCACCCCGCTTCTCGAGCGGTAAACTTCGCCCTAACACAGATCAAGTACTCATCGATTGCCAACCGAGCTTCGTCAGTCAGCTCCAGCTGAATTGGCTGGCCAGTTTTTATCGAATGCTCGCGAGATCCGCTGGCAAACTTGCTATACCCGTTGCTGCTCTAGCATCGACGCGAATGCCAACAACATTGCGACTGCGTCGCTTGCTGTCGACGACATGGTTGAATAACGCAACGGCGACGGCCCTTAGCGGATCATGTAGACCTTGCGCACGGTCTCCTGGACGTCCGCTGTTCCGCGCCAGCCCTGTGGAAAATAGGCGGCGGTGTCGGGCAGGATTTCGATTTTTTCACCGCTCTCATGCGTATACGTGCAGCGCCCGGTCAGGAAGTGGCAGAGTTCGTCGCCGGTAACGTGGCAGTCCCACAGGCCTGGTGTGCAGATCCAGATGCCACTTTCCGCGCCGCGATCGGTGCGGCGATAGAGAAGTTTGCCTGACGTCTGCGATGCACCGGCGATCATAGTCGGTACCGGCCCCCAGTCGACGATACCGGCGATATGCATCGGGTCGCGCAGGATTTCAGCGCCGCTGCGGCTCACACCCTCATAAGGCGCTGCCATATAGATTACCCGCATGGGTTCCGTGACTTCGCAGGTGCCCTCCCAGCCTGGATGGAAATGCACTACGGTGCCCGGACTAATCTCAATCCGCTCGTCGCTAAAGGCAGCGCGATAGGTCGCTCGTCCGGCGACAAAATGGCAGACTTCCTCCTTTGGTATCGCAAGTTCCCAGGTGCCTGGCGTGCAGATCCAAATCCCGGACTCAACGGTGCCATCGGGAGACTTCCATAGCAGCCGCCCTGTGGAGTGCGATGCGCCAGCCACCGCATTCGGCTGCAGTCCCCAATCCTTGAGGTCTTCGGTCCAACTTGATGCGGGATGGATGTGTGGGGCAGACGATGTCAGTTTGGTCGGCATGGGAAACGTTCCTGCAATGGTAATTCGTGCTACGCCGAAGTCACCAGCGCATCAAGAATGCCGGCTGCTTTTGTTGGTCCATGCCGGCTCTTCATGAAGGCTGAAGTCGAGCCGAGGCGCGCGGCCATTTCGCGATCTGTAAGGATCTGGGAAAAGTTGGCCCACAGCTGCTCTGGCGTCCAATCGCTGCGATGCATCTTCAGGCCGTGCCCGGTCTCTTGCACGCGCGTGGCATTATCGTGACCATCCCAGACATAGGGCATGATGATCGCCGGCTTGCCGAAATAGAGGCATTCCGTGAATGAGTTGTTGCCACCATGGTGGATGACGGCATCGCATTGCGGGATGACGGAGGGCTGTGGAAACCATCTGTCAGCGATAACATTGGTTGGCAGATCTGTATACTGATCCAGATAGTCACCAACATTGATCAAGACACGCACCGGCATAGTTCCGAGCGCCGCGATGAGCCGCTTGATCGTGACGATGTCGCCGCATCCGAGTGAACCAAAGCTGACATAGATCAGCGGCTTGTCGTTACTAGTCGCAAAAGTTGGCACCGTGTACGGCTTGTCCTGGCGCACGCAACCATCGAGATACTGGAACTGCTTGGGAACGAGCGGTGTACGCCGCTTGAATTTTACGGGTTCGGGATAGAGCAGCAGGTTCATGAAGGGCGAGGCCTCAAAGAACTGACCGATCGGGTAAGCAGCTTCGCCGCAGGATTTCAGGAATTCATTGAAGCGGTCGTGCGCAGGGCCAACCGCTGCATTGAACCGCGTGTCAAAGGCGTGAAACCCAACCCTGTCGTTCTCGCTGCAGCCCGACAAATGCGGTGGGATATCGCAATCAGGAATCTCGTTCTCGGAGCAAGAGATGATCCGCACCCAGGGTTTGCCGTTGGCCAAAGCATAGTGTTTAATGGCCGGAAACAGGATAACGTTGTCGACACAGACCATATCCGGCTTAACCCTGGCAAGGACGCCCGGCAAATCCTTCTCGGCACAGACCGCCGTGTCGACAATGGCGTTCCAGCAGTCCTTGACATAGTTTTCGATCTGGTCGATCGGCGCCTTGTTGAAGTTGGGGATGTGGCCGTTGATAAAATCGACCCAGTACATCGCCATCTGCTCTGGCGGCATTGGTTCGCTGAGGTTGACGTCATGGGCCTCGAATCCGTAGTCGCGATAAACTTGTGTGAAGCCAGGATCGCTGAAGAAAACCGCCTTGTGGCCGTGTTTTTCGATGGCTTGTGCAATACCAACGGAATTGAGCGCCGGGCCGAAGGCAGCTTCAGGGAAGAAGGCAATGGTCTTTCTTGTGGTCATTTGCGCGGTCCTCAGGGGGCCAATTAGGGAAGCGTCGCCGGCGAGCACTTTGATATGCTCGGAGGCAATGGAGCACCAGAGCCGATCGCCAGCTTGCGGGCGGACGCGGTCGGCATCCGCCGCGCCAAGACGGGCGATGAGCGGCCGCTGCCCGTTTTCGGTTTCGAGCGTCAGCCGAAGGTCGGCACCATGGAACACTGTCATGACAACATAGACCGGGAAACAGGTCGTGTCGCCTGGGGCCGGCTTGTTCCGGTCCAATCGGAACCGTTCAGGCCGGACGGATAGGAAGCAAGCCGTTTCGCTGTTTGAATATCTGGCGGTGCTATCTGCGACTTCGACCCGCTTCGCGAAAAGCCGATCTGTTTCATCTAAAGTCAGAGCAGTGCCCGGCGTTTCAGTCGCTTTGAACAGGTCGGAAAGGCGCTTGCTCTTGTCCTGCGGCAGGATTGATTGCGTTTTTGAAACGTGCAACGAGATCAGATTATTTTCGCCGACGAAGCGCGCGACAAACTCATTGGCCGGATCATCGTAGATTTCGCGGGGCGTGCCGATCTGCTGGATGCGCCCCTCATTCAACACAGCAACGCGATCCGCCAAACCCAGTGCCTCCTCCTGATCGTGGGTGACGATCACGAAGGCGATGCCAGCCTCCTTCTGGATGCGTTTCAGCTCGACCTGCATCTGCTCGCGCAGTCCTTTGTCGAGTGCCGACAGCGGCTCATCGAGCAGCAGCACCTTTGGCTTCTTGACCAGGGCCCGGGCGAGTGCAACGCGCTGCCGCTGGCCACCGGAAAGCTCGTGCGGGCGACGGTCGATCAGTTCGGTCAAGCCGGTCGCGGCGAGGATCTCGGTCACACGCTGTTCGATTTCTGGCCGGTCGCGCCGTTCCATCTCCAGTCCATAAGCGATGTTGCGGCCCACTGTCATATGCGGAAACAGGGCATAGGACTGGAACATCATGTTCAGTGGGCGTTTGTTCGGACGGTCGCCGGTGATGTCGGCGCCATTGAGCAGGATGTGCCCCTGGTCCGGCATCTCGAAACCGGCAAAGCAGCGCAGCAAAGTAGTTTTTCCGCAGCCGGAAGGACCCAGCAGCGCAAAGAACTCGCCCGCTGCAATGGCGATCGTGACGTGGTCGAGCGCGGTGACGGCGCCGAAGCGCTTACTCAAAGCACGGCCTTCTAGAACTGCGTTGCCGCTCACAATCGACCTCGGCGCTCAAGCCGTTGTGACGCTAGGACTAGCCCAAAACTCGTGACCAGCAGCAGTGTCGCCAGGGCATTGATGTCAGGCGTCACGCCAAACCGCACCATGGAGAAAATCTTCATCGGCAAGGTGGTTGAGGCAGATCCGGCACCCGAAGTGAAATAGGCAATGATGAACTCATCGATCGAGAGCGTGAAGGCCAGCAGCGCCGCAGCCAGCACGCCCGGAAAGATCACCGGAAGTGTCACGCGGCGAAACGTTGTCCACTGATCGGCGCCAAGATCGATGGAGGCCTCGATCAGCGCAGGATCAAAGCCAGCCAGTCGCGTGCGCACCACAGCGGCGACGAACGCGACGCAGAATACCACATGGCTGAGGATGATTGAGACGAGACCAAGCGAGAACGAAATCATGTAGTAGAATGAGGCAAGCGCAATCGCGAGGACGATGTCAGGGACGATCATTGGGGCAAACAGCAGCGCCTCCAAGGTGCCGGGCACCTTGACGCCGCGTAGGCCCAATCCGACCCCCACACCCAGAACTGTCGACAGCAGCGTTGCGGCGACGGCAACCACCAGCGTGTTGAGCAACGCCCAACCCAAGGGACCGTTGGTCAGCAGCCGTAAATACCAGTCGAAGGTGAAGCCGGTCCACGCAGCGGGCAGGCCGGACTTGTTGAAAGACAGGCCAATCAGCACCAAAACTGGTGCGTAAAGAAAGGCGAGCAGCATCCACAAATGGAGATCGAGCCATCCCGGCCAACGTGGAAGGTTAAGCATGGCCTGGCACCGCAACTCTAGCGGCTTCGCCGGCCCGCTCGCCGCTGGCTTCGATGCGGCGCGCCAGTAAGGCTTGAGCAAACATCAGCACCAGCATGATGGCGACCAATACGGAAGCGAGTGCTGATCCGAAGGGCCAGTCGCGCGCCGATAGGAATTGGTCATAGACCAGGGTGCCGATCATCTGTACGCGCTTCCCGCCAAGCAAGGCCGGTGTAATGAAATTGCCGATCGATAAGACAAAAACAAACACGAAACCGGTGGCAATGCCCGAAGCCGTCAATGGTAGCAGCACACGGCGGAAGGTATCGAGGCCGGAGGCACCAAGATCCTCGGACGCTTCCAGCACCTCGCGGTTGACACGCGCCAGCGCGGCAAAGATCACCAGCACAACGAAGGGGGTATAATTGTAGACCAACCCCAAGATCACGGCAAACTCGTTGTAGAGCAGCGGCAGTGTCGGCAGTCCGACGGACACCAGCGTATTGTTGATGATGCCCTTGGGATTGAGCATGACCATCCAGGCGTAGGTGCGGATCAGATAATTCGACCAGAACGGCAGCATTATTAGCACCAGATATGCTGTCTGCCGTCCTTCCGGAGCTTGCGATATGGCGTAGGCCGCCGGATAGCCAACCAACAGCGCGATGACCGCCGCGGTGGCAGCAATCCGTGCCGACGACAGGAAGATGTCGAGGTAGAGCGGATCGAAGACGCGGGCGTAATTGTCCAGTGTCAGCGTGTAAACAATGCCGCCATAGGTCCCGCGCTCGAAGAACGAGTTTAGCAACAACAGCGTGCACGGTATCACCAGCAGCACGACCAGCCATAAGACGGTTGGCCCCACCAGTAGCAGAGACTTCTGCACCGGCTTCAGTAGCCATTGGGCAAAGACCTTTGCGCCCGGCGGCGTTGCGCGGGCCAGTACGCTCACTTGGCCGCCATGATCTCGCTGACGATGCGCGTGTAGTCCTTCTGCGCGTCGCCGACATCGACCAGCAGCTCGTTCTTCAAGAGGTCGGCGGGCGACATATTCATATTGGGATACTTCGCCAGGAGCGCCGGATCGAGTGCATCCATGCCGGCTTTGTTCGGTACTTTATAGAGGATGTTCTCGGCAACCCATTTGCCGTTCTTGGCATCGAGCATGAAGTTGATGAAGGCGTAGGCCGCTGCCTTGTGCTGGGAGCCCGCAACCACCACCATGGTGTCCGACCAAAGGTCTGAGCCTTCCTTCGGAATTACGTATTTTATGTCCTTATTTTCAGTGATGCCATAATTGCACCAGCCGTCCCAGGCCTGCACCATCAGCGCCTCGCCCGAAACGAGCTTGGTGTAAAAGGTCGTGTCGTCATAGGCCAGCAGGCCCTTCTTGGCTTCGATCAGCAGCTTCTTC
>JANNSA010000717.1:0-1667 GCA_031402115.1 Hyphomicrobiaceae bacterium
CCGGACGGACGGGCGGCGGCGCTTAGCTTTGTTTCTGCTGTCGGCGGTGTGCCGCGCGTCGTCACGCCGTTGGCGCTCGGGTGGTTGGCGCAAGAGTTTTCGCTGGGTGCCGTGTTCGCTGCCTGCGCGGTCCTCTCCGTGATCACCGCAACGATCATTGTCACAACTTTCGCAAGTGCCACTGCCATGATGACGCCAGCTCTCAAGTGAGGCCCGCTATGCTGAACCTTGACCCACGCTTTTATGTTGATCCCGGCGTGTTGGAGCAGGAACGCGCCGCCATCTTTGCACGCACTTGGCAATTGCTTGGGCCGGTGAGCCAGGTGGCCGAGCGCGGGGCCTATGTGGCGGCCGAGATCGCTGGCGCCAAGGTGTTCGTGATGCGTGGGCGCGACGGCAAGTTGCGCGGCTTTCGCAATGTCTGCCGGCATCGCGGCGCGCGGCTGTTGGAGGAAGGCACGGGGCGCTGCGCCACCGTGCGCTGCCCGTATCATCAGTGGGTATTCAGCGACGAGGGCAAGCTTGTCACCGCGCCCTGGTTCGGCGAGGATCCAGAGTTTCGCGCCGAGGACTGGCCGCTGTTGCCAGTGGAAGTCGACACTTGGCGCGGGCTGCTGTTCGTGGCGTTGGCGCCGGAGCGGCCGCTGATCGAGCAGTTGGGCGGGCTGGTCGCTGAATTGGCCGATGAGCCGATCGAAACTTACACATCGGTGGGTAGCGAGCGGGTTGAATTCGATGCCAACTGGAAGATCTATACGGACAATTTTGTCGAGGGCTATCACATCCCCGGCGTGCACCCGAAGTTCTTCGCCGCGATCGATTTCGAGCAGTTCAAGACCACAGCGCATGATGGCTATGTGCGCATGACAGCACCGCCGCGCGACGGTCTGTTCTATCGCGGCACGTGGTTGTGGATGTGGCCGAACTGGACCTTGTCGCTGTTCGCCGGTGGCATGAACACCAGCCGCATCAATCCACTTGGGGCGGCCAGGACCGAGCAGATCTACCACTTCTACTTCGCCGACACGTCCGAGGCGACGGCGGACATTCGCGCCAGTACCATCGCTGGCAATCTCGCTGTGGTGCGCGAGGACTACAGCATCTGCCTGGAGACGCACCGCAATTACGCCTCCGGCGCGTATCCGGCTGGACCGTTGTCGCCGCGCCATGAGCAGGGCGTCGCCTACTTCCAGCAGCAGGTTGCGCGGGCACTTGAAATTTGAACGCAACATTCCCCGCACGGCATAGTGTTGCGTGCCAAAGGCATTCTTCATGCCGTATCGCACCGCAACGGGCGGCAGCGCTGGCCTCTGGTGCGCATGCCAAGCTGTAGGGTGCGAAAGGCATTCTTCATGCCGTATCGCACCGCAACGGGCCGTCGTGCAAGCCTCTGGTGCGATACGGCGAAGGCGCCTTTCGCACCCTACTTTTCAGAACAACCGCCCTCGCGCGTTATTGACTGCCGATATCGGCCCGGGAAGAATTCATCAGTATGCGCTATATATTTGCGGACATGCCAACGCGACAACCAGCACGGGGGTGCGAGCGCCGGACGGCCGCAGGGAAACGAAATGTAAGCAGCCCTCCGGCGCCCCCACCGCGGCGATTGTCACTGGGATCTTGCTCTCGAGCAGCGCCTGCCCCGTGCCGTCCCGTTACCGGAACAG
>JANNSA010000718.1:0-4878 GCA_031402115.1 Hyphomicrobiaceae bacterium
GCCGGCAGTGACCTGCCTCAGGCTGCCGGACGTGATCAAGTCTCGAGATCACGCGCTTCAGTTTCGGGCCGCGATGGCGCTGGACGGCCGGTTGTCACGCGATAAGATGCGACCATGACGCTTGCACCAAAATTGCCGCCACGCATGACGGTTGCCGAGTTCCTAGTCTGGAACGAGCAGCGGCCGGACGGGCGCTACGAATTGCTGGTCGGCCAGCCGGTCAAGATGCAGGCCGAGCGGGCACGCCACGCGACCGTCAAGATGAACGCCGCGCGCGTTCTACAGGACGCGGTGCGCGCGGCCAAGGTGCCGTGCCAGGTGTTTCCCGATGGCATGACGGTCGTGATCGACGACGAGACCTGCTACGAGCCCGATTGCGTCGTGCATTGCGGACCGCCCGTGCCGCCCGCGTCCCTAGTCGTCGACACGCCAGTCGTGGTGGTGGAAGTGCTGTCGCCGTCGACCAAGCCCTACGACCTCGGCATCAAGCTGGCCGACTATCTCAGCGTCCCGTCCATCGCCCAAGTCCTGCTGATCGACGCCGACAAGCAACGCATCATCGCGCACGCCCGTGTCAGCGCGACCGAGTGGGCGACGCATTTGCTTGCTGCAAGCGCCACGCTGCGGCTCGAGCCGCCAGGGCTGGAGATCAGGTTGGTGGAGTTGTTTGTGGAGGGGTGAAGGGATGGGCGGAGCGGCTAAAACGTCTGCTGTTGACCCACCGCCGATGAAGTGCACGGGCCCAACACTCGTGTTGCAAAAGTGCAGAGCACGCCGGCAGGAGACGTGTGCACCGCAATAACCTCGCTTTTGATATGTCTCGACGGCGATGGCGCTCGTCACCCGAGACCGCTTCCGTTCTCATGTTCGAGAAGGACAAAGGGCTGAAGTGAGCGCTTAGAGCATCGGAGCCTTTCCGATTGCATCGACGTTCGGTCCGGGTTCGCCCGCTATGCCAGATCCAGGGCGGCCCTTTAGCGCTTCGGCGAGCATGTCGTTGAGTGGAGCCTCGTGCATGTTTTTTTATTCGGTTCTTGGAACCCTTCTGGTGGTCAGGCGTTGTGCTCGATGTTCCAGATGTTTGCGCGGAGCGTGAACATGCCTGATTCCTAAGTCGATTCGGCCGGAAAGATGCCTATGGGAATGATCCTGGCCGTCGAAGACGAAATGTTCATCCTGATCATGGCTGAGACACTGCTCAAGGAATGGGGCCATACCACGCTCGTTGCGACGGACGTCCGCGAGGCGCTCGCGCACGTCGATTCAGCTGATCATATCGATGCTTTGTTCACCGACATCCAACTGAAAAAATCGGCCCATGGCGGGTTCGATCTCGCTAGGCAAGCCGTCACGCTGCGGCCGCAGCTGCCCGTACTTTATACCTCTGGCAACGCACTGACGGGCGAGATGCAGTCCATGTTTGTCCGGGGCGCGCGCTTTCTTCCCAAGCCATACATGGACCACCAGCTGAAAGACGCGATCGACGAGATGCTGACGACGCAATTCCGCGCGTGAGCACGGCAGGCCGGGGATAGCGGCCTGGCGTTGGTCTGGGGTAAACACAATGAGCAGTGACGAGACGGCTGGCGCCTCCGGCGATCGCGGCAAATCCGCCGGCAGCACGGCGCGCAAACTATCCGAAGAAGCGCTGCTCAAAGCAGGAGCTTTGCAAAGCGCGATCTTCAATAGTGCCAACTTCTCCAGCATCGCTACTGATGCCAAGGGTGTCATTCAGATCTTCAACGTCGGCGCCGAGCGTATGCTGGGCTACACCGCAGACGAAGTTACGAACAAGATCACGCCGGCCGATATTTCCGATCCGCAGGAACTGATCGCCCGGGCCAAGGCACTCAGTATTGAACTGGCCACCCCGATTACACCGGGCTTCGATGCGCTGGTATTCAAGGCCTCGCGCGGGATCGAGGATATCTACGAGCTCACATACATCCGCAAGGACGCGAGCCGGTTCCCGGCTGTCGTGTCGATTACGGCACTGCGCGACGCGGACGATGCGATCATCGGTTATCTGCTGATTGGCACCGACAACACCGCTCGCAAACTGGCCGAAGACGCCTTGCTCAAAGCAGGCGCTTTGCAAAGTGCCATTTTCAACAGCGCGAATTTCTCCAGCATCGCAACAGATGCACAAGGCGTGATTCAGATTTTCAATGTCGGCGCCGAGCGTATGCTTGGCTACGCAGCCATTGAAGTGCTGAACAAAATCACACCAGCGGATATTTCAGATCCGCAGGAACTGATCATCCGGGCCAAAGCACTCAGTGTCGAATTGGCAACGCCAATTACGCCTGGCTTTGAAGCGCTGGTGTTCAAAGCTTCGCGCGGCATCGAGGACATCTACGAATTAACCTATGTCCGTAAGGATGGCAGCCGGTTCCCAGCGGTCGTTTCCGTCACGGCGCTGCGCGACGCGCAACGTGACATTATCGGATACCTTCTGATCGGCACCGACAATACCGCCAGACGGCTGGTAGAAGCCGAACAGAAAAAAACGGATCAGCGGCTTCGTGACCAGCAGTTCTATACCCGCTCGTTGATTGAATCCAACATTGACGCATTGATGACAACTGATCCGTTCGGCATCATCACTGACGTGAACAAACAGATGGAAGCGCTCACTGGCTGCACGCGCGACGAATTGATCGGTGCGCCTTTCAAAAACTATTTCACGGATCCAGACCGCGCGGAAGCCGGCATTGAGCTTGTGTTGCGCGAGAAATCAGTCACCGATTACGAGCTGACCGCGCGCGCGCGCGACGGCAAGAACACTGTTGTTTCCTACAACGCCACCACGTTCTACGACCGCAACCGAACGCTTCAGGGCGTCTTTGCAGCGGCTCGGGACGTCACAGAAAGCAAGCGCGTCGAGATCGAACTGAAGGAAGCCAAAGCCGCTGCGGAAAGTGCAAGCCGCACCAAGTCGGACTTTCTGGCCAGTATGAGCCACGAAATTCGGACACCGCTGAATGCCATCATGGGTATTGCCGATCTGCTGGCAAAGACGGAGCTGTCGCCGGAGCAACGCAAGTACGTGCAAATCTTCCGCCGTGCCGGCGATAATCTTCTCAATCTGATCAACGACATCCTTGATCTTTCCAAGGTTGAGGCCTCGCAACTCGAACTGGAACAGACCGGCTTCTCCTTAGTCGAACACCTGGAAATCTGCATAGAGATGGTGGCAACCCGTGCCCAGGAAAAGGGTCTGATTCTGGTCTGTGACATCGCGCCCGATGTGCCAGTTGATCTATTTGGCGACCCGACACGGCTGCGGCAAGTACTCCTTAACCTGCTCGGCAATGCGATTAAGTTCACCCAATCTGGCACCGTGTCGCTGCGGGTTACGTCCGAGACCAGTTCAGAGGCAAGCAGGACGTTGCAGTTTACGATTGTTGACACCGGCATTGGTATCGCGGGTGATAAACTGGCTCGCGTGTTTGAACGTTTCACGCAAGCCGACTCGTCAACAACCCGGCGGTTCGGCGGCTCTGGGCTGGGCTTGACGATTTCCAAGCGGTTGGTCGAATTGATGGGGGGCCGCATTTGGGTGGAAAGTGAAGTTGGCAATGGCAGCGTGTTCACGTTCTCGGTGCCACTTGAGATCTGGACGGTTGGCAAGCGGTCGGCCGCAGCGCCGGTTGGCAGGGACACCGAGGGACCGTTGCCGCCGCTGCGCATTCTGCTGGCGGAAGATTCTCCCGATAACTGCGTGATCACCATGGCCTATCTGGAAGATACGCCCTACATCGTCGAGATCGCCGAGACCGGGGCCATGGCTTGCAGCATGTTTGCAGCCGGAAACTATGATCTGGTGTTGATGGACCGCCAGATGCCTGAGATGGATGGCTTGACCGCCACGCGCACGATCCGGGCATGGGAATTCGCCAACGGCCGCCCACCCATACCAATCATCGCATTAACAGCATCGGCGTTGAAGGGTGATCGCGAAATGTGCCTCGCCGCGGGATGCACGGCATTTCTGACAAAACCAATCAAGCAAGAAGTCTTGTTGCGCGCAATTCAGGAATATTCCAAAGTCACATTGCCGCCAATTGTGCTGGAAAGCGGCAACGACGAAAACAAACCTGTCGTTGCGAATTTCAAGTTCGCGCACCTCGTCCCCGCTTACCTGGAGAACTGCCGGAACAATGTCGTCACGATGCGGGCAGCTCTGGCGCAGGGTGACTTTGATACGCTTGAGTATCTCGCGCACGGCATGCGCGGGGGCGGCACCATGTTCGGTTTTCCATCGATCACAGAAATCAGTTCAGCTTTGATAGCGCCATCGCTAAGGACGGCCGCATCATGCATCTGAACGCCTCCTCGACGCCGCTGATCGGCGCCAAGCAGGTGCAGATGATCGCCAAGACCTTGGGCAATAAGGGCGAGGTCGCGATCCTGTCGGCCGCCTCCACCATGACCAACCAGAATTCCTGGATCGAGGCCATGAAGGAAGAGTGGAAGAAGCCGGAATACAAGGACATGCCGCTGGTCGACACGGTCTATGGCGACGACCAGGACGACAAGAGCTATCGCGAAATGCAGGCCCTGGTGAAGAAGCACCCGAACCTGAAGGGCGTGATCTCGCCGACCACGATCGGCATCCGCTCTGGCGCCAAGGCGATCGTCGATGACGGCCTGATCGGCAAGGTGTTCATCACCGGTCTGGGCTTGCCTTCGGAAATGAAGGACTACGTGCTCAAGGGCGCCTGCGATACCTTCGCGATCTGGAACCCGGTGGAATACGGCTATTCGTCGACGATGATCATGATCGGCATCCTCAACGGCATGGAATCCGGCCCCGGCACCACCGTCAAGATGGGCAAGAAGGGCGAAACCAAGGTCGGCGACGACGGCGAGGCC
>JANNSA010000719.1:0-5043 GCA_031402115.1 Hyphomicrobiaceae bacterium
TCGCGGTCAGCACGGCGATGGCATAAGGTGTGCACACCAGAATGTGGCCAAAGGCGACGGCGTAGAGCGATAGCGGCAAGTCGAATTGCTGGCGGATGACGACCAGCAGCGCAATTGCCAGGATCAACTCGGGCAACACCAGCGGGCTCATGATCAAGCCGAGCAGGGCCGAGCGCCCAGGGAACCGGTGGAACGTGACGGAACGGGCGACCAGAGTTGCCAGAGTCGTACTGATCACGCTGGCGATCAGTGCCACCACCAAGCTGTTGAACAACGCCGTATGCAAGGTCTTGTCGCGAAACAGCTCCTCGTACCAGCGCAGCGAGAAGCCCTTGAGCGGGAACGCCACGATGGTTGAATTGTTGAACGAGAACAACGGCAGCAGCAGTACCGGCACATAGAGAAAGATGATGTACAGCACGGCATAGACCAGCAGCCCATTGAAGCCGCGCCTGCTGCCATCCCTCATGAACGCCTCCCGGCCAATCGCGACAGGCCAACGATCGCCAGCGATACGATCGTCGCGGCGATCATCGCCGTAATCGCCAGCGCGGCGCCGAGCGGCCAGTTGTTAGCTTTGAGAAACTGGTTCTGAATCGAATTGGCGATCATGTAGCCGGAATTGCCACCCACCAGGGTTGGCGTGACGAAGTCGCCGACCGTCGGAATGAACACGATCATTGCCGCGCTCAGGACGCCGGGGATGGACAGCGGCAGCGTCACCCGGCGGAAGCGCGCCCAGGCACCGTCACCGAGGTCCGTCGCCGCTTCCAGGAGCGCCGGCTCGATCTTTTGCAGCGACACCAGGATCGGCAGGATGGCGAAGGGTGCAAAGGCATGCGCCAAGGTCAGCACGACGGCAAACGGGTTGTAGAGCAGGAACTCCAGCGGCGCGCTGATGACACCGATCGCCATCAAGCCGGAATTGATAACGCCGTTGAAGCCGAGGATGACTTTCCAGGCGAATACCCGCAGCAGATAGCTGGTCCAGAACGGCAGGGTAATGAGAAACATCCACAGGGCCACATGCCTGCCGCCGTGAAAGGCAATGTAGTAGGCGATCGGGTAGGCCAGCAGCACGGTACTGATGGTAGCGGCCGCAGCCATCAGCAGCGAACGCAACAACAGGTCGCCATAAAGCGGTTGCGAGACGATCTCGATGTAGTTTTTCAGTGTCAGCGTTGTGTTGATCGTCAGATAGTCTTGCGTCCAGAAGCTGTAGATGAACAGCAGCGCTATCGGGAAGCCCAGCCCGATCAGGGCCGCCACCGACGGAATGGCGATCCACTGCAGACCTTGCCGTGCATCGCGGTCAAAACTGCTGGCCAATCGGCCGCGATTGGCGGTTCGAGTGGTGGGGCGACTGTCTGCTGCGATCGTCACTCTGGCTCGCATCCTCCGACCGCTACGCTGCGCCATTATGGGTGAGCCGATTGGTCGCTGACAAGCGCGAAACGCAGGGCTGCTTTATTCGCAGCGACGCAGGCTGGGCTGAGACCTTCACGAAGCCCAGCAGCACGAGCACGGCGCTGGCGGCCATGCGGGCCAAACGCAATCGCTGCCCGCAAATGCTGGGCTTCGCATAGGGCTCAACCCAGCCTACACTCCGGCATCGGCACCAAGAAACGGAGTACCGGCCATGACCTCCCCCGCACCGATGCGCGACTGGATGCGACGCTTCTCGCTGGAGGGTAAGGTTGCCTTCATTACCGGCGGTACCAGCGGCATTGGCGCGGTTGCCGCCCGGGTGCTTGCCGACGCTGGCGCTGACATTGTCGCGGCGGGGCTGGCCAATGGCGAGCACGATGACGTCGTTGCTGCGGTAACGGCGCTGGGCCGGCGCGCCACGGTTTTGTATGGTGACATTGGCATTGCGGCGGAAGCCACGCGTGTTGCTCGCGAGGCTCTGGCCGCTTATGGCTGGATCGACATCCTCGTCAACAACGCCGGCATTGCCCGCGTCACGCCGCTGCTTGAATCCACGGTGGAAGACTGGGACGCGACCATGGCGATCAATCTGCGCGCGCCGTTCCTGATCGCTAAGGAGATCGCGCCGGCCATGATCGCGCGCAAATCCGGCAAGATCATCAACATCTCGTCGCAAGCCGGAATCATCGCGCTGGATGGCCACGCCGCTTATTGCGCCTCCAAAGCTGGCGTCAATCTGCTGACCAAGGTCATGACCGTGGAATGGGCCAAGTTTAACATCCAGGCCAACGCCATTTGTCCGACGGTAATCCTGACGCCGCTCGGACAACGGGTCTGGGGCGCGCCCGAGAAGGGTGGCCCAATGCTCGCCAAGATCCCGCTCGGCCGCTTCGGCGAACCGGTCGAGGTGGCGGATGCGATCCTCTATCTCGCCTCGCCAGCCTCCGACCTGATCAACGGCGAGACCCTGATGCTCGACGGCGGATATACGGCGGCCTGAGAAGCGTTTCGCCTTATGCAACGTGCGACTTGACCCACAACAGGCGCATCCGGCACAAGCCGCATAGCCGGGCGGAGCGCCGCTTTACCAAGACCCGCGCGACAATCGCCATGTGCCCTTGAGGAGACGCCCATGCAGAAGGTCTACGACAGCGCTGAGGCGGCGCTCGCGGGCGTGCTCAAAGACGGCATGTTGATCGCGGCTGGCGGTTTCGGCTTGTGCGGCATACCTGAGCTGCTGATCACGGCGATCCGCGCGGCCGGCACCAAGCACTTGACGGTCGCCTCGAACAACGCCGGCGTCGACGACTTTGGCCTCGGCATTCTGCTGAAGACGCGTCAGGTCAAGAAGATGATGTCGTCTTATGTCGGCGAGAACGCCGAGTTCATGCGGCAATATCTGTCGGGCGAGCTGGAGCTGGAGTTCAACCCGCAAGGCACGCTGGCTGAGCGCATGCGCGCTGGCGGCGCTGGCATTCCAGGCTTCTACACGCGCACCGGCGTTGGCACGGTGATCGCCGACGGCAAGGAACACAAGGATTTCGGCGGCCAGACTTTCATCCTTGAGCACGGCATCGTCGCCGACCTGGCGATCGTCAAGGCCTGGAAGGGCGACACATCCGGCAACCTCGTTTTCCGCAAGACCGCGCGCAATTTCAACGTGCCGGCAGCGACTTGTGGCAGGATCTGCGTAGCGGAAGTTGAGCAGATCGTGCCGGTTGGCAGCCTCGATCCCGATGCGATCCACTTGCCGGGTATTTATGTGCACCGGCTGATCCAGGGCAAACACGAGAAACGCATTGAGAACCGCACCGTTCGCGCGGCCTGAAGGAGATTGAGTACATGGCTTGGGATCGCGACCAGATGGCTGCGCGAGCGGCGAAGGAACTGCAGGACGGCACCTATGTCAATCTTGGCATTGGTATTCCGACCCTGGTTTCCAATTACATCCCGAAGGGTATCCAGGTCATTCTGCAGTCGGAGAATGGCATGCTCGGCATGGGGCCGTTTCCGACCGAGGCCGAGGTCGACCCCGACCTTATCAATGCCGGCAAGCAGACCATCACGGAACTTCCGCAGACCGCCTATTTCGACAGCGCCACGTCGTTCGCGATGATCCGCGGTGGCAAGATCGCCATGGCCATTCTCGGCGCCATGGAAGTCTCGGAGGCTGGCGACCTTGCCAATTGGATGATCCCCGGCAAGCTGGTCAAGGGCATGGGCGGCGCCATGGATCTGGTGGCTGGCGTCGGCCGCGTCGTCGTGGTCATGGACCACACCAACAAGGCGGGGGAGTCCAAGGTGCTGAGGGCTTGCACGCTGCCGCTGACTGGCAAGGCCGTCGTCAACCGCATCATCACCAACCTCGCTGTATTCGACGTGGTCGCCGGCGGCCTGCAGTTGCTGGAATGCGCTGGCGGTGTCGACGAGAGCGAAGTCCGCGCCAAGACCGAGGCGCGGATTGTCAATTAGCTGCGTCGTCAAGCAGTGCACAAATCGATTGTCGTCAAGCCGTTCGGGAACATCATTATGACAACCGCGCATCAGGACCTGCAGGCCACCATCGACGCCGCCTGGGAGGCGCGCGACACCGTCTCGCTGACCACCAAGGGCGCTGTACGCGAGGCCGTGGAAGCGGCGCTGCAACTGCTCGACAAGGGTGAGGCGCGGGTCGCGGTGCGCGGGTCCGATGGCGTCTGGAGCGTCAATCAGTGGCTGAAGAAGGCCGTGCTCTTGTCGTTCCGGTTGAACGACATGGCGGTGATCGGCGGCGGGCCAGGCAATTCTACGTGGTGGGACAAGGTGCCGTCGAAGTTTGATGGCTGGGGCGAGAGCCAGTTCCGTGCCGCCGGTTTCCGGGCAGTGCCAGGCGCTATTGTGCGCAAGTCCGCCTATATCGCTTCGGGCGCCATCCTGATGCCGTCCTTCGTCAATCTCGGCGCCTATGTCGACAGCGGCACCATGGTCGATACCTGGGTGACGGTCGGAAGTTGCGCGCAGATCGGCAAGAACGTACATCTCTCGGGCGGCGTCGGCATTGGCGGTGTGCTGGAGCCAATGCAGGCCGGCCCGACCATCATCGAAGACAATTGCTTCATCGGCGCGCGCTCGGAAGTGGTGGAAGGCGTCGTCGTCGGTGAGGGTTCGGTGCTGTCGATGGGCGTGTTCATCGGCGCCTCCACCACCATCATCGATCGGGCGACGGGCGAGCGCTTCATGGGCCGGGTGCCGCCGTATTCGGTCGTGGTCGCGGGCAATCTGCCAGGCAAGCCGCTGCCCGATGGCGCGCCAGGGCCGGGGCTGTATTGCGCGGTGATCGTCAAGCGCGTCGACGCGAAGACCCGCTCCAAGACCAGCATCAATGAGCTGTTGCGCGCGTAGAGTGCGAAAGGCCGCTTGGCCGTATCGAACCAGTGCCACCGTGAGTTCGTTAAGAACGTATACAGATGATATGTTTGGGCGTGCTAAGGCCTGAACCAGCACGGGGGTGCGAGCGCCGGACGGCCGCAGGGAAACGAAATGTAAGCAGCCCTCCGGCGCCCCCACCGCGGCGATTGTCACTGGGATCTTGCTCTCGAGCAGCGCCTGCCCCGTGCCGTCCCGTTACCGGAACAG
>JANNSA010000720.1:0-5710 GCA_031402115.1 Hyphomicrobiaceae bacterium
GACGAGGCGTCATTGCGCGAGATCTACCCCAACAGCGACCTGTGCGATCCGCGCTGGATGGAATTGCGCGAATTCATCTGCCCGGCTTGCGTGCGTCTCTTGGTGGTGGAGGCCTGCCCGCCCGGCTACCCGATCGTGCACGAATTCCGGCCCGACCTGGAAGGGTTCTACCGCGATTGGCTGGGGCTGCCGTTGGCGTAATCGCCGCTGCCGGCTTGGTCGAGGCGCGTGCCTATATCGCTGGCGGTGGCAACCGGTCGTCGCCAATCACGCGTTCAAGTCGCGCTTGCTCATGTGGCGTCAACTCAGCAGGCGGCGTCACCGTCCGCCGGCGCAGCAACAGCACCGATGTCAGCCCGAGCAGCGCGAACGGCCCGAGCCACAGCGCCCAAGTCGCGGGCGTGAAACGCGGTCGCAGCAGCACGAAGTCACCGTAGCGTTCAGTCAGGAACGCCAGCACCTCGGCGTCGCTGGCGCCAGCGGTCAGCATTTCCCGCAACAACACGCGCAAGTCCCGTGCAAGCCCGGCGCCCGAGTCATCGATTGATTCGTTCTGGCAAACCAAGCATCGCAGCTCCGCCGAAACGGCTCGTGCACGTGCTTCCAGCGCCGGGTCCTTGAGGATCTCGTCGGCCTCGACGGCGCGCGCCGGCGCAGCGAGCATCAACAATAGCACCATGCCACACATGGCGCGCATCATGCCTGACTGCCCAGCCATTGCTATTCCGCCGCTTGCAATGCTGGCGGCACGCGCTTGGCCCGGGTTGGCGCACCGACGCGCAGGCGGCGATCCGACAGCGCCAGCGCGCCACCCAGGAACATCACCAGTGCGCCGAGCCAGATGAACTGCACCAGCGGGTTGAAGTACAACCGCACCGCAAAGCCGCCGCCAGGTTGTGGCTCGCCAATGACAGCGTACAAGTCGCCTGCCCAGGCGGAGTGGATGCCGGCTTCCGTGGTCGACTGGCGTTCCACTGGATAGCTGCGCTTCGCTGGCTGCAGCGTCGCCACCTGAGTGCCGCCCACGCGAGCGACAAAGTCGGCGACCTGCTCAGTATAGTTCGGTCCTGGCCTTTCGCCGATTGCTGAGAATGTCAGATCATATCCTGCAATAGATGTGGCCTCACCCGGCTTCATCACCAGGATCGCCTCGCTGCGCCAGACGCCGGTCGCCAGCACGCCGATCACCATCAGGCCAGCGCCAGCATGGGCGAGCGTTGTGCCAAGCGTGCCGCGCGGCAGGTTGATCAGCCGTCGCTGGCTTTCCGTCCACGGCACGGCGCCCAACTTGATGCGCAACGCCAGCTCCGACAGCGCGCCCGCGATCAGCCACAGGCCCAAGCCAATCCCCAGCACGGCGTACCAAGGCCCGCGCATGGTCCAGATCAGCAGCGCGATCGGTACTAAAAGTGCCATCGCCGCCGCCCACCACAGCCGTTGGCCGGCAGCTGCGATATCGCCGCGCTTCCAGCCGAGCATCGGCCCGAATGGCACAGCGACGAGCAACGGCACGATCAGCAAACCGCAGACGAAGTTGAAATAGGGCGGTCCGACTGAAATCTTGTCGCCGGTGACGCCCTCCAGCAGCAGCGGGTACAAGGTGCCCAGCAGTACGGCTGCGCAGATCACCGACAGGAACACGTTGTTGAGCACCAGCGCGCCCTCGCGGCTGATCGGAGCAAACACCGCGCCTTGCCGCAGCGACGGCGCGCGCCAGGCAAACAGCGCCAGGCCGCCGCCGGTGAACAACACCAGAATTGCCAGAACGAAGACGCCGCGCTCCGGATCGACCGCGAAGGCATGCACCGACGTCAGCACACCCGAGCGCACCAGGAAGGTGCCAAGCAGCGACAGCGAAAAGGTAAGAATGGCGAGCAGCATGGTCCAGACGCGCAAGCCGTCGCGCTTCTCCATAACGATCAGCGAATGCAGCAGTGCTGTGCCCGACAGCCACGGCATCAGCGAGGCGTTCTCCACCGGATCCCAGAACCAGAAGCCGCCCCAGCCAAGCTCGTAATAGGCCCACCATGAGCCCATCGCGATACCGATCGTCAGGCACATCCAGGCGGCCAGCGTCCATGGCCGCACCCAGCGGGCCCAGGCGGCATCAAAGCGGCCTTCAAGCAAGGCGGCGATAGCGAATGAAAAGGCCATCGAGAAGCCGACATAGCCGGCATAGAGGAACGGTGGATGGAAGGCGAGCGCTGGGTCCTGCAGTACCGGATTGAGCCCGAGCCCTTCATTAGGCGCGGGAAACTGTCTGAGGAACGGGTTGGACGTCAGGATCATGAAGGCAAGGAAAGCGCTGGAAATGGATGCCTGCACGGCTAGTGCATTGGCTTTCAGGGTCATCGGCAGGTTGTTGCCGAGATACGCGACCGCAGCGCCAAACGCGGCGAGCATCAGCACCCACAGGAGCAACGAACCTTCATGATTGCCCCAGACGCCAGCCAGCCGGTAGATCAGCGGTTTTGTCGCGTGCGAGTTCTCATGGACATTGATGACTGAGAAGTCGGACACGACGTGCGCCTGCATCAGCGCCAGAAACGCGATTGTCACCAGCCCCAGCTGCAAGCCGGCGAGCGGCTTGGCAGTTGCCATCAGAGCCCTGTCGCCCGTTCGCGTTCCGACAAGCGGCAGCACCATCTGCAGCGCGGCGACTGCCAACGCCAGGATAGCTGCGAAGTGTCCGAACTCGATGATCATGGGCGATGCGATCCACTCAGTGTGCCATAGCTATGATAGTGAAAATCTGGCCCGGTGCGTAGTCGCCAAACACTATGGGCCAGAAACGGGCCTACGGTGTCGTCCCCTGCCACACACCCTTTTCCTTAAGGGCTTTGGCAACTTCCGGCGGCATATAGTTTTCGTCGTGTTTGGCCAGCACAGTGTCAGCAGCGAAGCCGCCATTGGCTTGCAGCGTGCCCTCGGCGACGACGCCCTGGCCCTCGCGGAACAAGTCCGGCAGGATGCCCTTATAGGTGACCGGCAGCGTCTTGATCTTATCGGTGACGACGAAACTGACGACGCCGCCATCCAGTTTCTTTAGGCTACCCTCTTCAACTAGGCCGCCGAGCCGCAGGCGCTGGCCAGCGACGACGCCCTTAGTGGCGATGTCGCTCGGCGTATAGAAGAACACGATGGTGTCGCTGAGCGCGTACAGCACCAGCCCGGTCGCCAGGCCAACGGCCCCGAGCACGGTGCCGATCATCAGCCATCGGCGCTGTCTGCGGGTCATGGGGCAAACGTCCTTGTGGCCATATGTAAGGTCACGGTATCAGTTTCAATTCAGCGGCAAGCCCGTTGACGGCGCCGAGGCTAAGCGCATCAGTGCCTAAGGCAGTTCGGGCCGATGCCAACGCCGCTAGCGCTTTGTCGCGCTCGCCCAGCACAACGTAGGCGCGGATTAGCTTCTGCCAACCCTCGGCATCGCGGCCGTTGGTCGCGAGCCGGGCCGCTAGTCCCTCGACCATGCCGGTGATCATGGCGGTTCGATCGGCTTCGGTCATTTGCGCCGCGCCGGCAATGTCGGCGTCACTTGGACCTTTGCCAATTGCGGCAGTAGCCGCGCCTAACCCTGCCAACCTCTGCGCCAGCAATTGCCTGAGCGCCTGATCCGCAGGCTGTTCAGCCAGCAAGGCGGCATAGCCGGCCTGCGCCGCATCGAGACTGCCGTTCTGCTCGGCAGCGACCGCCAGCCAGAAACGCGGCCGGACGCGCTGCGGCTCCTGCGCCAGGGCCCGGTTGAGCGCCGCTATGGCTTGCGGCGGCACGCTGCCATTCGCCGCCAGGATCAGCGACTCTGCTTCGCCCTCGGCGCGCTCCGGACTGTCACCCAGCAGCCGCGCCGCCTTGGCGTAGGCTTCCGCTGCCGCCGGATAGCGACCGATCCGCCGATAGATCGGCGCGATCACATCCCAGCCACGGCCATCCTCGGGCGCGGCCTTGAGGCGGGCTTCCACCTGAGCAATCAGGGCATCGCCGGACAGGCCAGCGGTGTCGCCGACCGGCTGCGGGTTTGGCGTGCCGAAACCGAGGTAAAGCGGCAGCACAATGATCGGTACCGCCAGTGCAGCAACCAATTGAAAGCGGCTGCGGGATACGGCCGACAAGCCTTGCGGCGCGGTGCTCATGACCGCATCTGCAACCTTCAACAGCCGGCGCGACAACTCAATGCGGGCAGCCTCCGCCTCCTCTGGCTTCAGCGTGCCACGCTCCAGATCGTCATCGATCTCCGCCAGTTGCGCGCGGTAGATGGCGATTGCGGATGGCGTTGCTGCTGTCGCCCCGGAACTCGCTGGCGATGGCCAAGTCAAAGGTTTCAGCGCGATCGCCAGGACGGCGGCGGTCATTACAGCGAACAAGAACCATAGCATCATGATGCCGACGTTCTACGTTGCCCGCAGCGCCAACGCCAAGCCCGATCCTTGAGAAAATGAAGGGTTCTGCCCTCAGCGCGACATTGTGCAGCTTTCGCTCAGGTCGCGCTCAAGATTGTTTATGCGCCGCTGCATGGAAGTGAGCTTGCGGTTCTTATTGCCGCAGGCGCGCATCGGCAAGCAGGGCCTGCATGGCGTCAATAAAAGTGCCGCACTGAGCGCAGATCAATTGTGCACTGTTGCTACGGATGGTCGATACGCAAGTCGCCTGCAGTGTCGACACCTTGGCGACCCGCGCATTCAAGCAACCGCAATCGGCGGCATGATCAAGCTTGGTCCGGATGCCTATTGGCCAACTTGCCTTGATGACGCTGAGCCAGGCGAAGAGCTCAAACCCGCCATGGAATGGGCGGCCGGTTTCATCGCGGCACGCTGCTATGGGGAGACGGCTGGCGAAACTTGCTAGCTTCAGTAGGCGACCTCGATGCGCTGGTCCCGATCCTCGCGCTCTTGGATGGAACGGACGGACGGTGCTTGATAGCGGCTGAGCTGGCTTCGGAGACGGATATCGAAGACCTACGGCAACAGGTGCTTCAGAATTCGCCCGAGGCAGTCCGTAGCCTTGCCCGATACTGGCGCCATCGCCAGCAGGCATCAAAAGCCGCGACCCGGGGCGCTGATCAGGGCGGCCGCAACGCTGCTTGTCCGTGCGGCAGCGGCAAGAAGCACAAGAAATGCTGCCTGGTCGCCAACCGGCTGCTTTGAAACGGCAGGTGCTATCGTTGAGCGTTGCCTACAATACTCAGCTAACTCTTTTTCCTCCGCAACGTCCTGGTCCCAGGCTTGCCACCGGTGGACTGAGCGCCACGGCCGGGTGGCTTTGGCTGCGGCCAGTAGGTTTCCGGGGTGACGACGCGGTCGCTTGGGGCTGGCAAAGGCTCGGCAGCCGCCCCGCCACCCAACGTGCCGCTGCCCTTGCCGGTCGGCCGGCCCGAGCCCTTCAGCATCGCTTCAACACCGCCCTTGCGGCGGGCGGCGGCGATCGCGGCAGTGACGTCGGACTGGCGCGCCATCGGGTCGTCGAGCACCGCAAGTTCGACCTCGCGCAAGCGCCGGATCTCATCCCGCAGGCGGGCGGCGGTCTCGAAGTCGAGATCGGCCGCCGCGTCATGCATGCGCTTTTCCATGTCGGCGATGACAGCGCTGAGATTATGCCCGACGGTGGCATTGCCGCCCTCGCCCACCCGGAATCCGGCGCCGGTATCAACCGTGACGCGGTCATTCTCGTAGACCGACGCCATCACGTCCGAGATGTTGCGCTTGATGCTTTC
>JANNSA010000721.1:0-2626 GCA_031402115.1 Hyphomicrobiaceae bacterium
GGCCTGCGCCGGATCGACGCCCGTGTCGCGCGCCAGCCAACGGCCACGCGCCAGCAATTCCTCGGCTTCGCTGCCGGACGCGTCAAACGTATCGTGCATCTGCTGCTTGATCAGGGTCTGTTCAGCGTCGGTCAAAGCGCCATCATATTGCGCCAGGACTACCAGCATCGCCGCCGCCGCCTCGCGCGGGTCGTCGACCATGTCGAGCTGATTGCGGCCGGCCTTGCGGTTCCACAGCATGCGGCGCCAGAAGCCGCGCACTTCGCCAGCCGCATCGGCAACGCCACGCGCCGCGTCGGCCGCCATCTGCAGCCGCCACCACCAGACGCCAACGCCGGCCAGCGCGGCCAGCAATCCTAGAACAATAGCCAAGGCGGTGCCCCTCCCTTGCGATGCGGCCGGTGTACGCCGTATGCCAGCGGCGTGCCAGCTTGCGGTGCGCTCCACATCGCATGGTCACCGGCGCCAGTCGATAGCCGTACTGGCTTCGAAAACCGGTTGGAGTCCCCGCCGGTTTGCGCCCTTAGTTGATGTTCATTAAATCGAACGGTATCTGAACAAGTTGACTGGCCGTTGATGAGGAAAGTGGTGCGTGCGGTGCGGGTAAGTCTATTCGACGCAGTTAGCTTGAGAAAAGCAGTAAAGTATCCGGTCAGCGTTACATTCAGACGCCAAAGAACAAGAACTCCAAACCGCGACGGATCGCATAATCTTCTTTTCCGCAAGTTCTGATTTCAGGACCGAGTGATTTCACGGTCATCACGCCCATCTGGTCGAGCATGAGCCGATAGTGCTTTCCAGAATGCGTTATGTTTGGCCGAATTTTATCGATCGCTGGTACTTGGCTGGCCATCATCAATGGAGCCACAATCCGTGTCGTTAGAATGCTCACGGCGTTAGACTGGATTACGACCACAAGTTGGTGGGGCACCCCTTTACTGATTTTTGACCCAACTTGATGAATTGCAAACTGCATAGCTACCAAGGCCTAAACGCGTCATACCACAGACCGTCACGCTCGACCTGTGCGTTGCTTTCATCAACAGCGTTCTGGTTGGCCTTTCGCCATACATCTTGTTGTTTCTCCTTCTGTTTCTCAAGCAAGACGGCTTCCAAGGTCGCAGATAAGTTAATGCCGTCGGCCTTGGCAGCCGCCACAAGCTTGGCGTCAATTGACAGATTGACGGACCGCTTGGTCAGCCCTCTGGCGGGTTGTGAATCCTGCATCTAGTCACCTCCAGTTCGGATCATGCGCACAAGTTATGCGCACGCCACCGTCACCCGGCAGGGCAATTCAATTCTTGCGCCGACATTCGCAAAGTAGGGGCGCGCCGCAGCGCGCCCTTTGTGCAACGGTCTCCAGCGCCGCGTTTGTCGCACGAAGGGCGCGCTGCGGCGCGCCCCTACATTGGGACAGCTCGCCAGATTCTGCTAAAGTCTCGAGCAGGGCAGGAGCATTGAATCGCCCTGCGTCACCCGGGCCCGACCATGTTCTCTGGCCGCACCAGCGCCTCGAACTCCGCTGCTGTGACGTAACCGCCGCCAACCGCCTCATCCTTCAAAGTCGTGCCGTTCCTGTGCGCGGTCTTGGCGATTTTCGCCGCCGCGTCATAGCCAATCTTGGGGGCAAGCGCGGTCACCAGCATCAACGAGCGGTCGAGTGCTGCCTGGATGTTGTCGCGGCGCGGTTCGATGCCTTCGACACAATGCTCGCTGAATGAAACGGCGGCATCCGACAGCAACTGCACTGATTGCAGGAAATTGTACGCCATCACCGGATTGAACACGTTCAGTTCAAAGTGCCCCGAGGCACCGGCGAAGGTCATCGCCGCGTTGTTGCCGAACACCTGGACGCAAACCATCGTCAGCGCTTCGCATTGAGTCGGATTGACCTTGCCCGGCATGATGGACGAACCCGGCTCGTTCTCCGGCAATTGCAACTCGCCGAGCCCGGAGCGCGGCCCGGAGCCAAGGAAGCGGATATCGTTGGCGATCTTGAACAGCGACGCCGCCACTGTGTTCAGCGCACCGTGGCTCATCACCATGGCATCGTGCGCCGCCAGCGCCTCGAACTTGTTCGGCGCGGTTGTGAACGGCATGTGCGTTAGTGCCGCGATCCGCTCGGCGACGGCCTCCGCGAACCCGACCGGCGCATTCAACCCGGTGCCAACGGCGGTGCCGCCCTGCGCCAGCTGCATCAGCATCGGCAGCGTCTGCTCGATGCGGGCGATCCCGTTTTCCACCTGCTGGCAATAGCCGGAGAACTCCTGGCCGAGTGTCAGTGGCGTCGCATCCTGGGTGTGCGTACGGCCGATCTTGATAATCGACTTCCAGCTTTGCGCCTTGTCATTCAGCGCGTTGCGCAGCACCTGCAAGGCCGGCAGCAGCCGGTGATGGATTTCCTCGGCACAAGCGATGTGCATGGCCGTCGGATAGGTGTCGTTGGACGACTGGCTCATATTGACGTGGTCGTTGGGATGCACGGGCTTCTTCGAGCCCATCATGCCGCCCAGCATCTCGATGGCGCGGTTCGAGATCACCTCATTGGCGTTCATGTTCGATTGCGTGCCCGAGCCGGTCTGCCACACGACCAGCGGAAAATGATCGTCGAGCTTGCCTTCGATCA
>JANNSA010000722.1:0-9754 GCA_031402115.1 Hyphomicrobiaceae bacterium
CCCCCCCCCCCCCCCGCCCCGCTTGGTGGGCCCCCTGGGGGGGGGGGGGGGGGCCCGGCCCGCGCCGCGACCCCGGCGGTGGGGTCAGCAGTGTCGGGAATAGTGACGCCAGTGGGAGTGGCGGCGGTGCGATTGGCGACCGGGCCGAACACCGGAGTGAAGCCGGGTTGTCGCTGCAATATGGCCTGGATTGCCAGCAAGTCCGAGCTGGTTAGTTCCGTAGCGCGGCACGGGCCACCCGTTCGCCGGACGATGCAGCGGGCAACTTCAGTGGCCGCCGCGATGGCTGCCGCAATCTGACTTGTGCAGGACCATATGGCATGTCTTTCACCCAAGTGGATTGTCACGGGCGCACCCGATTCAGCCGTCACCAGCGTGAGATCAGCGCCAGCCGCTGCGAGGGCAGCGCCGCGCATAGTGTCGACCGCGAACAGGAACTTACCGGGCAGCGCCCACAGTTCGGGATCAGAAGTCAGCGCCGCTTCGAGTGCGCCAGCCATCGCCAGTACCCCGGCGGCGTTGCCGCAGCGCTCAGGAAAAGGCGTCACCAGCACATTGCGGACGGTTTCCGCTTCAGCACTCGCATCGAGCAGGCCCAGCTCTTCCAGACCCGCCTGCAACGCTGGCAGACTTGCCTCGGTGACGCCGCGCAGTTGTAGGTTGGCACGTCGCGTCAGGTCGATCAGGCCGTTGCCGTGCTCGGCCGCCAGCAATGCGATGCGCAACAACTGCCGCGCCGTGAACGCCCCAGCGCGCGGCCGGATGCGCACCAGCAGGCCATCGCCACTGGCCATCGGCCGCAACACGCCCGGGCACCAGCCGCGCTTCATGGCTACGCTGGCGTCCCTCATTCCGCCGCCTCCGCCATCGGCCGGGTGCGGGCGGCGGCCAGTTCGGCGTACACGGCATTGCGGCGGGGTAGCCACAGGCCACGCCGATTGGCCTCGTTCAAGCGATCCGCAATGGCGTCGGCGGCATCGGGATTTGCAGCCCGCATTGCATCGCGCGTCACGCCGTCGGCGAACAGCCGCTCCTCCACCAGATCAAACAACGCGTGTCCGACCGCGTCGGTGCTGGCGGCGAATGCAAACAACGCGTCGACGCCCTGCGCGATCTCGGCGACGCCGCGATGGCCGTGCTTCAGCATGCCAGCGATCCAGCGTGGATTGGCAAGCCGGCCGCGCGCCACCCGCGCCACCGCCTCGCGCGCCGTCCGTGCCTTGGGCTGCTCCGGGCTGCTGGTATCAAGATGATAGAGCGCAGGTGCTGCACCAAGCAACGCAGCCGCCGCCGCGAAGCCGCCCATGGCATCGGCAACACCATCGCCATCGAGCAAATCCCGCTCGGCGTCGTCTTGGGTATGGATCAGCGCGTCAGCGGCGGCAACGCGGGCGGCGAATGCTTCGGGCGCTGCCGTGCCTGCATCGTTGCGGCCATAGGCGTGGGTGGTGGCAGCGAGATAGGCCGCGCCGAGATCAGCCTGGCTGGTCCAATCACCGTCAAGAGCCAGTGCGGCTGCGCCAGCACCAAAGCTGCCGGGAGCCCCGGAGAACGCGCGCGCCAATGAGGCCTGTTGGCGGCGAGCGGCGGCGAGCGGATTCCAGTCGTCAGCTTCCTCGCGGGCGGCGACCAGGCCGACGGCCAAATCAAACAGCGCCAACTGGCTTTGGAACAGGTCGCGGAACAGGCCGGACGCGCGGATCGTGACATCGACGCGCGGGTGCTCCAACCGGGCAACCGGCAGCACTTCAACGCCCGAGACACGGCCCGTACCGGCATCCCAAACCGGCACGCACCCCATCAGCGCCAACGCCTGGGCGATATCGTCGCCACCGGTGCGCAAACTGGCCGAAGCCCATAGGTCAATGACCACGGCACGCAAGTAATCGCCGTGGTCCTGCAAGTGGCGGCGGATCACCTCGTCGGCCGAACGGCGCCCGATGCTCGCGGCGGTGCGCGTCGGGATGGCGCGCGGATCGGTGGTTGTCAGGTTGCGGCCGGTCGGCAGCACGTCCAGCCTGCCCCGGCTCGGCGCGCCAGCCGGACCCGGCGGCACGCGGCGGCCATCAAGGGCGGCCAGCAGGCCCTGGACTTCCGCCGCACCCGAGGCGGCGATGCGGGCAGCGGCGTCGCTCACCGCCAAACCGGGTATGTTGGCGCTCATAGCCGTCACCAGCGCGTCGATGGCGGCAGGCTCGGGTGGGCGGCCAAACACGTGCAACGCGTCGCGCACCGACAGGTCCTTGATGTCACACAATTGCGCGTCGAGCTTGGCGATTGCTGCCGGACCTGTATCGCTGGCGATCACCCCGCACTCGGCTGCCAGGCCGGAACGCTCGGCCCGTTGCAGGATTTCCGTCTCCAGCAACGCTACCCGCCGCCGGTCAACGCTCTGCGCCTCGGCATATTCCTCGATCAGAGTTTCCAGCTCGCCAAGCGGCCGGTCAAGTCCGGCGCGGCTCAAGGGCGGCGTCAAATGTCCGAGCGTGACGGCGGCAATCCGGCGCTTGGCCTGCACCGCCTCGCCCGGATTGTTGACGATGAACGGATAAATTACCGGAACCGGACCGAGTACGGCTTCGGGCAGGCAGTCACCCGACAACGCCAGCGCCTTGCCGGGCAGCCATTCCAGCGTGCCATGGGTGCCCATGTGCACGACCGCATCCACCTGCCGCGTCTCTCGCAACCAAGCGTAGAGGGCGATGTAGCTGTGCCGCGGTGGCAGCGTCAGATCGTGATAGCCGCCCTTGGCATCACTGCGCGAGCCACGATCGGGTTGCAGAACGATGGTGACGGTGCCAGCCTGAATGGTGCGGAAGTGGAACGCGCCAGCGCTGACAAGCGGATCCTGCTCCGGCGGTCCCCAAGACTTCAGTACGGAGCGCTGCACAGCCGCTGGCAAGGCTTGGAACCAATGCGTGTAGGCTGCCAACCAAATTTTGACGCATGTGGCAGAATTCGCGACCGCCCTATCGCCGTTATCCCGGCGCAGGTTCATGGCATCGGTCAGTGCGCGGATCACCGCGTCGCCCGGCCAGCTTTGTTCGCCGACATCGTAGCCGGCGGTGCGCAGGTCTTCCAGCACGGCGCCGACGCTCGCCGAGGTATCGAGGCCAACAGCGTAACCGGCGCGGCCGCCGCGCGCCGGGTAGTCGGAGAGGATCATGGCGATGCGGCGTTCCGCACGCTTCTTGCCGCGCAGCCGTACCCAGCGCGCGGCCAGTTGCGCAACGTAGCGTACCCGATCGGCCAGCGGCGCATGCACGGCGCGCGAAAACTCCAACCGGGCATCGGCGGTGCGTTCTTCCTTGAACGACACGGCGCGGGTGAACAACCGGCCGTCCAGCTCTGGCAGCACAACATGCATGGCGAGATCAGTCGGCGACAGGCCGCGCGCGGAACCCGCCCAATCCGCGTGACCCGAACCGGCGAACGCGACCTGCAGCACGGCACAGTCGGCGGCATCGAGAACGCTGGTATTGTCGTCGCGCAGCGCCGAGAAGGCAGTGGCGTTGAGGATGACGGCGGGCCGCAGCGTTTGGATCAGCCGACTGACGCCGCGTTGTGCGGCCGGGTCCTTCAGACTGGTGACCGCAACAGCGACGGACTGGATATGTTCTGCAGCAAGCGCTTCGCGCAAGGCTTCTACCGCCGCCACGTCACCGGCCAACAAATTGGATCGGTAGAAGACGATGAGGGCGTTTGGTTCAATGTCCGGCGCCGGGCCCGTCCAAATGCTGGCATCACTGGTGCTGCCATCAGCCGCCAGCACGAACGCGGCACCCGGGGCCTGTGGCTCGGCGTGCGCACGCTCGGCCCCCGCTAGCGTGGCGGCAAGGTTCAAGGCAGCGCGCAAATTCTCGGGGCCACCGGCGCGGAAATAGCGGTCGAAACGCTCGACAGTTTCGGTTGCCACAGTCGACAGTGCCGTCAAGCGCGGATCGGGGCGATCATCACCCGGCAACGCCACCAGCGCCATGCCAGTGCGTGCTGCCATTTCGGCCAACCGCTCAAAGCCGTATCGCCAATAATCAAGGCCGCCGAGGCTGCGCACAATTACCAGTTTGGCCGTCGCCAGCACGCGATCGGCATAAAGGTCGACCGACATCGGGTGCCGTAGCTGCTTCAGGCTCGCCAACCGCAGGCTCGGCAGGTCGCCGCAGCGTTCCCAGGCATACGCCAGCCCGCCCAGATCACTGTCTGAAAACGACAGGATCACAAGGTCGGCGGGTGATTGTTCAAGATCGACGGCGGTCGCGACCTCGTCCAGCGTGCCGATCTCGGTGGGGAGCAGATGCATCGGCCTGGCTGTCAGCCTCCCGCCAGCAGACTGGCGATGCCGGCGCGGTCGATGCCCTTCTGACCGATCACGACGAGCTGACCCTGACGGCTCTCGCCCGCCCGCCAAGGCCGGTCAAAGTGATGTTGCAGGCGGCTGCCGACACCCTGGATCAAAAGGCGCATCGGCTTGCCGCTGACCTCGACAAAGCCCTTGACCCGCAAAATGTCGTGCCGGATGGCGGCGATGATCAGCCGGTCAATGATCTCACGCGGATCGGCGACTGCAGCCACAGGAAGAACGAAGCTGTCAAAGTCGTCGTGGTCGTGCCCGTCCTCGCCGTCATGGTGCGACGGCCGTTGCGCCAGATCGCTTTCCGCCGCTGCACCCAGGCCCATCAGTATGCGCGGATCGATCCTACCGCCCTCAGCGGGCACCACCTTGACGGCGCGCGGAATGGTGGCGCGGATTTCCGCCAGCACGCGGTCCTGGTCGGCGGCGCTCAGCAGGTCGGCCTTATTGAGCACGATCAGGTCGGCGCACAGCAGCTGGTCCTCGTAGACCTCCTCCAGCGGATTGTCGTGATCGACGGAGCTGTCTTCGGCGCGTTGCTTGGCAATGGCGACCGGATCGTCAGCGAAGCGGCCAGCGGCGACAGCGGCGCCATCCACCACGGCGATGACGCCATCGACCGTAACGCGCGACGCAATCGCTGGCCAGTTGAACGCCTGCACCAGAGGCTTGGGCAGCGCCAGTCCCGAGGTCTCGATCAGGATGTGCTCGGGTGGCTCCGGCAATGCCAGTAGCAGTTCCAGCGCCGGCACGAAGTCATCGGCGACGGTGCAGCAGATGCAGCCATTGGAAAGTTCCACGATCCGGCTTTCGTCGCAGCTTTCGATGCCGCAGCCTTTGAGGATTTCGCCGTCGATGCCGACATCGCCAAACTCGTTGACAATCACCGCCAACCGCCGCCCGCCAGCGTTCTCAAGAACGTGCCGGACAAGGGTTGTTTTGCCAGCGCCAAGGAAGCCCGTGATGATGCTGCACGGCACTTTCGCCAGGCCGGCTTTGGAGGATGCGGTCATGACGAGGCAACTGCTTTCATGGCAGGCGGCTGCACGAAGCCGATTGGCGGCACGCGGGCGATGACGCCCTTGCGGAAGGTCAGTGGCCGCTCGCGCCAGGCGACAATGCCGTTGTCTGAACGATCATAGGCGCTTGCCGCCGCGACGATGTCCGGCACGTGCAGAGCCGGATCGAGGTCGCCGACGATATAGGTCCATTTGCCGTCAGCCTTGAAGGCGACGGTGCAGGCCCGCTTGCAGACGGCCAGGCACTCTACTGGCTCGATCGTCAATCCCGTAACGCCGGTGACGGCGATATGCTGGCGCAAGGCTTCGACCAGCAACAGTCCGGGCTTGTCGGCATCAGCCGGCACACCTGCGGGCGGTGCGCAGGAGATACAGACGAACACGGTGGCGGGTCCGGGCAAGGCGCCCGCATTCCGCAGATCTTCAGGCGATGCAGCACCATCGGCCATGATCTATCTGCCACCGGCAGGGCGCGGTCGAGCAATCGCCAGAACAGGCCAACGCCAAGCGCCGGGATCAGCCACATCAGCGCCTGCACCGTCAGCGAGCTGGCGGCAAACTGGGCGGCGAGCCCAGCGGGCACGGCTGTTGCTTCAGGTGTTGCTAGCTGCGGTGCGCCGATCAGATGCGGCATGAGCAGCAAGACGACCGCCAAGCCCTGTTGCCAGACAGGCACCGGACCTGCCCGGTCAGGCCGCAGAAACAGGAAGATCGCGCCGGCGGTCGCAACGGCTGTGAACGCCCACCATGATTGCCGGGCGAGCATATCGGCCGCCATCATGCCGGGCAGCTCAGGCGCCAGTCCCAGCGCCGGTGCCAGACCAGTTGCCAAGAAGCCGCCAAGGCCCCAGCCAATCGCGGTGCGCTCGGTGATCGCCATGCCCGACAGCAGCAGGCCCGCCAGGATCAGCAGCGCGAACCCGACGGCGGCGCCGACTGTGGCCGTGCTGGTGGCAAGCGTCCGCTCCAGACCATCTGCAGGCGCCCAAACGGTCGCGTCGTGGGCATGAGCCGGCGCACGGACCGCATCATCATGCGCTGGCGTCCCAGCGGCATGTTGGTGCGCAGTACCGGTGCCTGCAGCTACAATCGGCTTGTCTAGCGCAGCCACAGGTGCGTGGCCGTGGCCAGCCGGCGCCGATTCAAAGACCTCAGCCGCCAGGATTAAGGGTGTCGTGGTGAAGTGTTGCACGGTCGCGATCAGTAAGCCCGCGACGATGCCGGCCAGCAAGCTGACCGCCAAAACTCGATGGATCATGGATATCTAGCCTTAGTGGCAGGGGAAGCTCATGGCGTGGCGCGTGTCATGCGCCGCGTTGTGGAGAATCTCAGGTTGCGCGAAGCCAACCGTGTAGATGAGCGCGATGCCGCCTAGCAGCGCGACGAGCGCAGCACGACGAGCCTCGGTCACGACAACGGGGCGTGCACTGCTCGCGATGTTCGCGGCAATCGCCTGATCGTTCAAAGCCATGGTCCCTCTCCTGGCCGCCCCACCGGCAGCCCATTGGTGTTAACGTCCTGACGGCCGGTCTCCTGGCTCTCGGGTCACCGTTCGTTGGCCCCCTTCCCAAACCGTTGCCGGTTCAGTGGGTACGTTTGGCCTCGAACTCGCCGATCACAGTTGCGGGGGCAGCCGTGGCGTTGGCCCGAATGGTCCGCACCACGTTCCCGTTCAATCCCCTTGCGAGGAACCGTCACCGCATCGATAAGGTCTGGCTGCCTTTAACGTCAATGGAATTCGGTGATGCCGTGAGTGCCCCTCCCTTGCCACGCTTGACTTTGGTGCTCGGCGGCGCCCGTTCGGGTAAGAGCCGGCATGCTGAGACGCTGGTCATGACGACGCCTAGCCCGTGGCTCTATGTTGCAACGGCGCAAAGCTTTGACGGCGAGATGCGCGCGCGCATCGCCGAACATCGGGCCCGCCGTGACGAGCGGTGGCAGACGATTGACGCGCCACTCGGCCTCGCTGGCGCCATCGCCAGCCTGCAGCATCCGGCATTGGTCGATTGCCTGACGCTGTGGCTGAGCAATGTGATGCTGGATGTTCGTGACGTCGAAGCCGCCAGCTTCGACTTGGTCGCCGCGCTGCAGGCCGCGCCCGGTCCACTTGTTGTCGTTTCCAACGAGGTGGGACTGGGCATCGTGCCCGAAACTCCCCTCGGCCGCCGCTTCCGCGACGCCCAAGGACGGCTGAATCAGCAGGTTGCCGCCATCGCTGATCGAGTCGTGTTGATGGCTGCCGGCCTGCCCCTCGTCTTGAAGGATACGCTGCGATGACCGATGACCGCCACAAATCGAAAATGGAAAACCGCAAGGCGGTGCAGGACGCCGAGGTCGCCAGCAAAACAATCGAGAAGGGCCTGCTGATTGTTCACACCGGCAAGGGCAAAGGCAAGTCGACGGCGGCCTGGGGCCTGATGCTGCGCGCGCTCGGCCGGGATTTCCGCGTCGGCGTCGTGCAATTCGGCAAGGGCGCCTGGGAAACTGGCGAAAAAGCGGCGATGGCGCGTTTTGGCGATCAGGTCATTTGGCACACGCTCGGCGAAGGCTTTACCTGGGAGACACAGGACCGCGCGCGCGATGTCGCTGCCGCCGAACGGGCCTGGGACGTGACCAAGCAGCTCATGGCTGATCCCAGCATCGGCATGATCATTCTCGACGAGTTGAACATCGCCTTGCGCTATGATCACTTGGCGATCGCCGATGTCGTCGCCACGCTGCAAGGCCGCCGCAGCATGCTGCACATGGTCGTCACCGGCCGCAACGCCAAGCCTGAAATGCTCGATGCCGCCGATCTCGTCACCGAGATGCTGCCAGTCAAACACCACTTCGCCGCCGGCGTGAAAGCCCAGAACGGCATCGAGTTTTGACGATAGGGGAGTGTCTCATGGCAACCTGCGGAATGCTTGAGCCGCCATCCTCGGTGCTTGTGCGGCTCCGGCGCCTCATGCCTACAACCTAATACCCGCGTTGGCGGTCGACAAGATTGGGCAGCTGTTGGCCAGCTTCGTGCCGGGCGATGGCGTCGAGCACGTAACGGCAGATGCCGCGCGGATCGCTATCAGCGGCATTGTGCGGGGTGATGATTACCTTGGGGTGCCGCCACAGCGGGCTGCCCGCCGGCAGCGGTTCAGTCTCGAACACATCCAGACTGACGCCTTGCAGCGTGCCATCGTCGAGCGCTGTCAGGATATCAGCTTCCACCTGCTCGCCACCGCGCCCGGCATTCAGCACGATTGGGCCACCCAAGGGCCCGCCACGCTTAAGCTGCAGGAACAGGCCACGATTGAGGATGCCCTTGGTTTCAGGTGTCATCGGCAGCAGGCAAACGAGAATGTCAGTTTGGGCAAGAAACGGCGCCAGGCCGGCAGCGCCATGAAATGTGTTGACGCCGGCAGCGGTCTTTGGTGAGCGCGACCAGCCAACCAGCTTGAAGCCAAGTTGTTTCAGCACTGCGCCAGCCGCCATGCCCAGCGTGCCATAGCCCAGCATACCGACAGTGACCTCGTCAGCCGCGGGTTGTTGCACATCCGCCCAAGTCGACCGTTGCTGCTGATCCCGGTAAAACGGCATGCGACGGTGGTGCAACAGCACGTGCAGCGTCACCCACTCGACCATCCGCAGGGTCAGATTGGCCTCGATGCCGCGCACGATCGGAATGTGCATTGGCACCGTTGCATCAGCCAGGATGGCGTCAACGCCAGCGCCTAAATTGAAGATCACCTTGAGGTTGGGCAGCTTGGCGAGCAACCCTGGATCGGGCTTCCAGACCATAGCGTAGCCGACGCTGGCGAATCGCGCCGGCTCCGCGGCCGTGACCACGGCGCGATCCGGCGCCAGACTTTGGAACATCACCGCCCACGGCTCAGCGTCCCAACCCGAGACCTGCACAAGAATCGCCATCAGCCTACCCCTCAGCTTCCGGGCCAATTGCCGCCAGATAGTGCCTTATAGCTGCGCGACACTATAGTGAGCCGTCTTCCGCCATGCCCATCACGTTGCCAGCCGCTTGAGTTCGTCGAGGATGGCCGCGCCCATCTCCTTGGTGCCAACGCGGCGGCGATTATCCTGCATGATGTCGGGCGTACGGATGCCCTGCTCAAGCACGCCGGTCACGGCCTTCTCGACCAAGTCAGCGGCCTCGCCCATAGCAAAAGAGTAGCGCAGCGCCATCGCTAGCGACATCGTCATGGCAATCGGGTTGGCGAGCCCCTTGCCGGCAATATCAGGGGCCGAACCGTGCACCGGCTCGTACAGCGCCTTGCGCCGGCCGTTAGCGTCCGGCGCGCCCAAGGAGGCTGATGGTAGCATGCCGATGGAACCGGTCAGCATGGCAGCCTGATCCGACAGCATATCGCCGAACAAATTGTCAGTGACGATCACG
>JANNSA010000723.1:0-17865 GCA_031402115.1 Hyphomicrobiaceae bacterium
CAGGGTTCTCGGCCAGCACAACGATCAAAGTCGCACCGTCACGATCAATGCGCACGTCCGAGAACAGCCCGGTGGCGAACAAGGCTTGCAACGATTCGTCGGCCTTGCCGGCGTCGTACGGTTGCCCGACTTCGAGCGTCAAGTACGAGCGGACGGTTTCAGCTTCCACACGCCGATTACCTTCAACCTGAATGTCGCGGATCACGGTTGCTTGCGCTTGCGCGGTGCTGACACCCAAAGCTGCAGACAGCCCAAAGCTGGCAACGGTTGTCGCAAATCCGGTCAAAACCAGGCTCATGCTGAGGGCACGGACGGTCGAGTGCCATCCTTTGCCAACGATCACTGTATAAATCGGCATAGGTCGTAGTGCCCCTGTCGATACCTGAGAGGACTGCGGCGTTGCGCGTTCCTCGCTGTCGAACCCCTCGATCGCGGCTTATGTCCGCTGTCGCCCTGCCAAGGGCGCCAACCGGTACCGCTTCATCGCCCTGCATCCGGTCTTTTGATCTGCCATGGCCCCGACCGCTGGGAACCACGGATTAGCAAACACAACGTCAACGCCCCAACTAACCGGATAAGTCAGCCGAACAACCCAAGGCGGTTGAGCAACTGCCAGCCGTGCACTGATGTCGTCACCACAACTAACATGAGCACCAACGACAAGCCAATCCGAAACGCGAATTCCTGTGCCTGTTCTGGCACCGGTTTGCCGCGGATCGCCTCCCAGGCATAGAACAACAGATGTCCGCCATCGAGCGGTGGAATGGGCAGTAGGTTGAAGAATCCGATGCCTACGGAAATGATCGCAATCAATTGAATAAACTCAAGAATTCCCAGCGAAGCCACCTTTCCGGCGACCTCGACCATTTTCGTCGGGCCAGCCAGCGAGCTGATGGCCATTCGGCCACGCACCAAGTCCCACATGCCGCGGGCTGACGCTCCGATGATGAACTGTGTCTTTTTCGCACCGAGCCAGAGAGCCGTCAAAGGTCCGTGATAGATGACGGACGCCTCGTCCTGGTTGCTTTGCAGGCTAACGCCGACCCGGCCCAATTGCGAGCGATAGCCCAGCAGATCGGTATCCTCGAACACGGCGGGCGTGACCGGCACGATCACGGTCTGGCCTGATCGCTCGACGGCGATGGCCAGCGACCGGCCGGAGCTGGTGGCCACGATCTGCTGCATTTCGCCGGCTTCCTCGATCGGTTCGCCATCGATTGACAGCACTTTGTCGCCGATCATCAGGCCTGCCTTCTGGCCGACGAAAGGCTCGGCAAAGCCGGTGATTCTTACCGGTGCCGTGCGCTCGCCATAGGCCATGAACAGGATTGCGAACACTGCGATGGCGAGCAGGAAGTTGGCAACCGGGCCAGCCACCGCGATGGCCGCGCGCTGCCACACGGGCCGGCCGTGATAGGAACCGACCGGCAGCTCGCCGTCCTTCTTGTTGGCAGTAAAGCTCGAGGGATCGGCGTCATCGACATACATGACGTAACCACCGAGCGGGATCGCCGAGATCTGCCAGCGGGTGCCGAGCTTGTCGGTAAAGCCAATCAATTCGCGCCCGAAGCCCACCGAGAACGTCTTGACCGCGACGCCGCACCAGCGCGCAACAATGAAATGTCCATACTCATGCACGGCGACGATCACTGAGATCATGATCAGCCAGGCCGGGATGTAGAACCAGAAGTCAGACACCGCCGACCGTAGAAGCGAACCCAAATCCATGCTGAGGCAATCCTAATCGAGGCCGGTGGCAAGCTCTCTGGTGCCTGCCAAACCGGCGAATTCCGACGCGTTAACCAGTAGCCTTAGCGCCATTCCGCTGAACTGAGCAATTGATGCGCGGTCGCACGCGCCTCAAAGTCCACGACGGCGAATTGCTGCAAGTCCCGCATCGCCGCCGCACCAGCCAGGCGCGGATGCGCCAACAACGCCCGGATATAGGGAGCGGTGGCGTCATCCTCAAGTTGATGGGCGCGCGCCAGATCGAAGCCGGCAACAACCACGGCGGGAACGGCGCCGCCTTGGACAGCGGATTGGTGCAAGGCGGCTGTCAGATCGGCCACCGGCCCTAGACTTGGCGCCGCGATGGCGCCTGGTGTCGTAGCGGCGGTATCACGAGGGTAAGGCAAACCGCTCAGAATCCATTCAGCCAGTGGGGCGGCTTCGAGTGGCGTTACAGTGCGCCCATCACTATTTCCTGGGACCACCCGCGCTGTGCCGTCCGCAGTGTCAGGTTGCCAAGCAATGGCGTCAGACGGCCAGCTCAAGGCACCCGTGGCGGCAAACCACAAGGCTGCTGTATCTCTGAAACCGGGCGGGTGTGGCAGTAACAACTGGCTTGCAGGCGCGTCCACGTTTGGCAGCCACGCTGAAAGCGGCGTCAACAGCGGGTCGGCGATGTCAAACTGGCAGCCACGTTCAACTGCCAGTGCCCGCAAAGGCACCGCCATGGCGGCCAGCGCCGTCCTTTCCGCCAGCACAACCCGGCGGCCAGGCAGCATGGCCGTCTGCAGCAAAGGCAGGCTGGCCATTCCCGGTATGACCACCACGACCAAGTCAGCGGGCAGCACCGCCGCCGCCAGCATTGCCTTATCGCCAGCGCCGGGCGAAGCGCCAGAGCCGATCAGGCGATCCCGCAAGTGCCGGAACGCAGTTTCATCGGCGCAGACGGCTAGCTCCGGACGCACGAGTGCGGCAGCGTTGACCAGCCGGTCGATGTTCATGTCTGCCGTCAGCGCCGCCACGACGATGCTGCCGGGCGCCGCCGCTTGCCGCGCAGCGATCCGGGCGACCAGTGCCTCACCGAAATGGCCCGTCGCGCCGAGCACTGTAATCCGCAATGGCTTGGCCAACCGTCAATTCCTCAACGCTGCGCCAGCCCAAGCAGGGCGGCGGCCGGATGCAAAGGATCGAGAAAAGCGCCGACGAGTGCCGCAACACCAGCCGCCAGCAGCATGCCATCAACCCGGTCCAGCAAACCGCCATGTCCCGGGATCAGGCCGCTGGCGTCTTTGCGGCCGAAGCGGCGCTTGACCGCTGAAATCAAAAGATCGCCGGCCTGTGCGCTGACTGACAGCAGCAGGGCCAATAGGGCCGCCCACAACGCCGATGGCAGGAACGGCACCGCCAGCACGAACAGCAGCGCCGCGATCATCGCCGAACCGGCGCCCCCGAGCGCGCCAGCCCATGTCTTGTTTGGCGATAGCCGCGGCCACAATTTGACGCCGCCGATTGAGCGGCCCCACAGCAAAGCAGCGATATCCGTGACCCAGACGATCAGGAACAGGAACAGGATCGCCAACGCGCCGCTGGTGGCATCGCCGCGCAGATAGAGCAGCGCCACTGCCGGCGCCGTGGTGATCAGGATGCCGGCGCCGGCGTAGCGATTGACGGCGATACCCATGACCGAGGCGAGCACGGCCAACACCACCAATGCCGGCAAACCAAATCCAGCGGCGGTCGCGAGAGGCGCGGCAAAGGCAGCGGCCGCATGCACGAGCATGCGCACCGGAGGAGTGCTGCTACTGTTGGAGCCGGCCGTGATACGGTGCCATTCCCAGGCCGCAATGACGCCGAGCGTCGCCACGGCTATCGCGAACGGCCAGGTTCCAGCGATCACCGCAGCCAAGGCCAACGCTGCCATCACCAGCGCCGCGATCGCCCGGACCGTCATATCCGCGCCGAACCATGGCCGTTCTGGGTCAGGCGGTGGCATGCTGCCGTCTCGCGTGCCTAGGTCGCTCACGATCGTCCGGTCATCCCGTCATTGCGCACGCCGAGCCCGCCATAGCGCCGGTTGCGCGACCGGAACTCGGTGATCGCCTGTTCCAGATGCGCGCGCCCGAAGTCAGGCCAGAACGTGGGCATGAAAATCAGCTCAGCATAAGCGGCTTGCCACAACAGGAAATTCGACAGCCGCACCTCACCCCCGGTACGAATCAGCAGATCCGGATCGGGGCATGTTGCGGTATCGAGGGCCGCGGTCAATGCTTCTGGCGTGATCGCGGCGGGATCGAGCCGGCCAGCCGCGACGGCCTCGGCCAGCCGCCGGGCAGCGCGCGAGATTTCATCGCGCGAGCCATAGTTGAAGGCGATCTGCAGCCTGAGACCCGTGTTACCCGCCGTCAGCGCCTCGGCCTCGGCAAGCATAGTGACGATGTCAGAGTCGACGCCAGCGCGCTCACCGATGATGCAAATGCGCACGCGGTGGCCATGCAGATCGGCCAGATCGCGGCGCAGGAAGTGACGCAGCAGACCCATCAGCAAAGAGACTTCCGATGGCGGCCGCGACCAGTTCTCCGACGAGAAACTGTACAGAGTCAGGTAGCCTATGCCCAGTTCACGGGCAGCCGCTACTATCGTGCGGACGCTGTCGACTCCGCGCCGGTGGCCTTCAGCGCGCGGCAGCCCGCGTTGCTCGGCCCAGCGGCCATTGCCATCCATGATAATCGCGACATGCGCGGGTGGCGCCGTATGCGCTGCCGCGCTTTGGTCCTTGGTGCCGGTATTCACAATTGCCCGTTCCGCCCCTGAGCAGCCGCTCGCGCCAACGCGCACCGCTCGTTCTATCAGCGATACCGCACCCATTGCCCAAGCGCCAGAGGATCACAAAGGGATCAGGCCAGGGCGGATCGCAGCTGTTCCTGGTAAGCTGATCCTAGTAAGCTGATCCTGGTAAGCTGACAGCGCCTTCGAAGCCCGGGAGAATCGCCAGCCGCCGTTCGTACAGACTGGCATAACTTGGCCACGCGCGACGTAACTTTGCGCGATTTTCAGTGTTGACAGGTCCAAACTTGGCAACTTTCTGCCTGGGCTGGCGCCCGATTTAGCGAAACCAGGAGCTCACAACATGCGTGTCGTGCAGTTTGTGCCACCGTTGCGGAGTTTTCTTGACGTGGCACTGATTGCGCCCGGACAATTGCGCGCTGGCAGCCTTGTAGTATTTGGTGCGTCACATGGCACGCCATATCCCGAACACACGGAGATGGGTTACGCTGTGGCGACTGGCAGCGCCTTGGCTCCGCAGGCAATCCGTGACGCCGCGAACCAGTCGTCGATGAACATTGACCACTATGATTTTGACTTAGGTGGCCCCTTGTTGGCTGACGGCGGGCGGGCGCTCGTTGATCTGGGCGATCTGACTTTGTCGGCGACAAATGGCGACGCCAACCGGCTCGCAATTCAACGGGCCACGCAGGCCATCCTCGCGGCGGGTGCGGTGCCGGTCTTGCTCGGTGGCGACGATTCGGCGCCAATCCCGATGCTGGCGGGCTTTGCGGGAACCGCGCCGATCGACATTCTGCAGATTGATGCGCATATCGACTGGCGCGACAGCGTCGGCGGCGAGCCCAATGGTTACTCCAGCACGATGAAGCGTGCATCCGAACATCCGGCGGTCCGCTCGATCACGCAAGTCGGCATGCGCGGCGTCGGCAGCGCCCGGCTAGCTGAAGTCGATGCGGCACATGCCTGGGGCGCGCGGCTGATCACGGTGACGAATGCCCGTCAGATCGGCATGCCGGCACTGGCTGCGTCCCTGCCGCGTGGCGGACGTCTGGTCATTCAGGTTGATTGCGACGGCTTTGATCCATCGGTGTGCCCAGCCGTCAACGCGCCATCACCCGGCGGTTTCCGCTTCGACGAAGTGGCCGAACTGGTGCGATTGGCGATCGGTTGTGCCGGCCTGGCCGCATTCAGTATCGTCGAGCTGAAGCCAGACGCAGACATCAATGAGATTTCAGCGATCGCCGCAGCCCGATTGACATGTAGCGCGATTGGCGCCGCGTGCCGCCAATCACAGAATTGAGTTCAGAACCTGTTCGCTCATCTTGCGAATCGCGCCACCTGGGTCGCGGAGTGCTACTCTTGGTATCCGGGGGCTGTCATGCTGGTCGAGTCATTGCACATCACGGACGTCAAGCGCATTACGCCGCGCCGGTTCGGCGATCATCGTGGCTTCTTTTCCGAAACCTGGAACGAACGAGCGCTGACCGAGGCCGGCATCGTTGCGCGTTTTGTGCAGGACAATCAGTCGTGCTCAGCCGTGGCCGGCACAGTGCGGGCGCTGCATCTGCAATTGCCACCGCACGAACAGGGCAAACTGGTGCGCGTCACCAAAGGCGCCATCCTTGATGTGGCGGTGGACGTGCGGGCGGGCTCGGCGTCCTACGGGCAACATGTCACCGCGACTTTGAGCGCCGAAAATTGGGCGCAGCTCTGGGTGCCGCCTGGCTTCGCGCATGGCTTCTGTACGCTCGAGCCCGACACCGAGGTGATCTACAAAGTGACCGAGTACTGGGTACAATCGGCCGAACGCGGCATCCTGTGGAACGATCCGGCGATCGGCATCGACTGGCCCGTGACGGCGGCTGCCGCGATCCTTTCCGACAAGGACAAGGTGGCACCCTTACTTGCCGAACTCGGCGCCGTGTTCGGCAGTGGCTGAAGCACGCACTCATGTCGTTCCGGAACATGGGTTAAGGTCGGCCGTGGTGACTGGTGCACGCATTCCCGGTATTGGCCCTCATGTCTAAACTGGCGATTGGCATTGATCTGGGTGGCACGCAATTACGCGCGGCGCTGATCAATCAAAGTGGCGCGATCCTGCGCCGGATGGCGCTGGCAACGGCGGCGGCTGCGGGGCCAACGGCCGTCACCGAACAGCTCCACCAGGTCGCGACGGCGGTGTCTGCGGGGGTCGGTCCGGAGCAGCTGATCGGAGTTGGCGTATCGTCGCCAGGGCCAATCGACACCGAACGCGGCATCGCGCTAGCGATTCCAACGCTCGCAGGCTTCGACGGCGCGCCCTTCGCCCAGATGATCCAGGAACGCATCGGGCTGCCAGTCTGGCTTGAGAATGACGCGATCGCGGCGGCGCTTGGCGAATGGCGCTTTGGCGCCGGCAAGGGTCACCGGAACCTCGTCTACGTCACGGTCAGCACAGGGATCGGCGGCGGCGTCGTGGCCGACGGCCAGCTGTTGCATGGCCGGCGGGGACTGGCTGGTCACATTGGCCACATGACAATCGTCCGCGATGGCGCGCCGTGCCCGTGCGGCAACAATGGCTGCTGGGAGGCCTACGCCTCAGGCACTGCCTTCGCGCGGCGGGCGCGCCTGCGGGCTGCCGGAAACGCTTCGACCACGCTCGGCCGCGATGGCGCACCGATCGACGGGCGGGCGGTGTTCGCGGCGGCCGCGGCCGGCGACGCTCTCGCTATTGCGCTGGTGGCCGAGCAAGCCGACCTGCTCGGTGTCGGCATCACCAATTTGCTGCATCTATACAGCCCCGAAGTCATCGTGATGGGCGGCGGCGTGGCGCAAAGCTTCGACGCGCTGTTGCCCGGCATTGCAGCCCGCGTCGCCGGGAGCGCGATGCCCGCCTTTCGCGACACCCCGGTTGTCCGCGCCGGACATGGCGACAATTCCGGTCTGATCGGCGCCGCCACTTTGGTGTTCGATGGCGCCCGGTTGGAAGCTGGCCACGAACTCAGCCGCTGATCAACGGGTCAGGGGTGCAATCCGGGAACGGTTGGCCCAATGACTTAGGAGGGTCGCAACCCTTGCAACTGGCAGAACGGCCATTGGGTCTGCTACACTGCCCGGCATGAAGCATCGCCACCTCACGCACGAACGGTTTACGCCTGCTGCCATCGATGCCGTGATGGCGCGCGGCAAGCGGCTGGACTGGGCAGACTTGCGCCGCGCCATGATGGCCGATCCGAAGGTGCGATTGAAGGTACTGCGACTCTGCGCCGTGCGCGTATCCGATCCCTATGCGCAACGCTATCACTTCTGGAAGCACTATGCTGAGCACCACACCCCTGTCTGACTGGGAGCGAGTGCTCGCAGCCGCCGAGCACTTGCAACGAACCCTGCCCGATGCTGTGCTGGCAGGCGGAACCGCCGCTGCCATTCATGTTGGCCATCACGACAGGCCGGACAAGCCAACGCGCTAATCCAACATCCAGCCCCGAGTATCTGCTTCGCTGCTTGCTTCTGATCATAGCGCCGAACTATGTGTTTTGTCCCCGGATCTGGAGTAAGGCGAAGCATGATGGACGGCCCCGCGAAGACACCTGTCACGCTCAGCGAGAGCCTCACGGGCATTGGCCGGGCTGCGCGCGCCGCGCAAGTTGAACTGGCGCAAGCGAGCACCGCCACTAAGAACCGCGCGCTTGTCGCGATGGCCGCCGCGCTCCAGCGCAGCACATCAGCGATCCTGGCCGCCAATGCCGCTGACATGGCCGCCGCCAGCGCAGCTGATCGCCCAGCGGCATTCCTCGACCGGCTGCGGCTGGACCACAAGCGGCTGGCGGCGATCGCTGTGGGCCTGACGGAAATCGCGACGCTGCCCGAGCCGGTTGGGCGTGAGCTGGCGCGCTGGCAGCGGCCGAACGGGCTCGACATTGCTCGCGTCGCGGTGCCGCTTGGCGTTATTGGCATCATTTATGAGAGCCGGCCGAACGTCACCGCCGATGCCGGGGCGTTGTGCCTAAAGTCAGGCAACGCGGCGATCCTGCGCACCGGTTCCGATGGGTTGGCCTCGGGCATGGCCATCGCCAACGCTATGCGCATCGGCATTGCTGAAGCGGGTCTGCCCGCCGACACGATCCAGCTGGTGCCGGTTGCCAGCCGCGACGCTGTTGGTCTGATGCTGACTGGCCTTAACGGGTGCATCGACGTGATCGTGCCGCGCGGCGGCAAAAGCTTGGTGGCGCGCGTCCAGGACGAAGCGCGCGTGCCGGTATTCGCGCACCTCGACGGCATTTGCCACGTTTACGTGCATGCCGGAGCCGCTCTGGAGATGGCCGTGGCCATCGCCGTCAACGCCAAGATGCGGCGCACTGGCGTGTGTGGCTCGGCGGAAACCCTGCTGATCGACCGCGCCGTCGCTGGCAGCCATCTAAAGCCGCTGATCAAGGCCTTGCTGGCGGCCGGCTGCGAAGTGCGCGGCGACGCCGCCGTTCGGGAAGCGGACGCTAGCGTGATCCCGGCAAAACCGGCCGATTTTGGTCACGAGTTCCTGGACGCTGTCATCGCCGCGCGCGTGGTCGACGGTCTCGACGACGCCATCATGCACATCAACCGGCATGGCAGCCACCACACTGATGCAATCATCACCGACGACGCCGCAGCGGCGTGCGCTTTCATTGCCCGCGTCGATTCAGCGATCGTGCTGCATAACGCCTCGACGCAGTTCGCCGATGGCGGGGAGTTCGGCATGGGCGCTGAGATCGGCATCGCCACAGGACGCATTCACGCGCGCGGCCCCGTCGGCCTGGAGCAACTGACGACCTTCAAATATGTGGTGCGCGGATCAGGCCAGGTGCGGCCGGTTTAGGTTGGGCGCAACTCAAGGACGCGGCGAACCAGATGAATGCCCGGGTCAGCAATGCCCAGGTCAGCATCCCCATCATGAACAATGAGGCGACAAGAACAGGCACTGGACGTAGGCGGCGTGCGCCGTCGCGGGGTGCCTGTTCGCTATCAGTCGCTATGAATTCAAAGGTGGGCGTGACCCAAGAGGCCTAACCCACCCCATCCAAACAGGCCAAGCGGCCTGATCAGGCTTCTTCGATCTTCGACACGGCGACCTTGCCGGAGCGACGATCCGGCTCAGTTTCAAATGAAACCTTCTGGCCTTCCGACAAGCCGCTCAGGCCAGCACGCTCAAGCGCCGTGGCATGCACGAATACGTCATTGCCGCCGCCATCGGGAGCGATGAAACCAAAACCCTTGTTGGCGTTGTAGAATTTAACTGTACCCTTGATCATGGACTTTCCTTTTCTAATCCATTGCAACTTCGGTGGCACGGGCGGCGAACTCCGCCCGTGAACCCAAGATGAGAAACTGGCCTGCGCGTGGTGCCCTGGTTTCCGGCGCCTGATTGAAAATTGGGCGTCGTGCCGCCCGGCGCGCACGCGTGGACGAGGCTCACGTAGACGCAATTGGCCTCGACCGCAAGCGGCGTGACAATTCTCTTTTCAGTCACCTTGCAACAATGCCTCTGACGCGGGCTCCTGCCGCACATCTTCCAAGCCGGCAATACCGGCGCCGGCGTCGAGCGCAGCTATCGGTTCAGCGTCAGGCGACGCACTGGGGCGCAGCGCTGGTCCAGGCCGTTGCCTGACAGCGGACGATGCTAGAACGGGCTCAAAGTGGGCCGCCAACGTAGCGGCGAACCCGGCGGTCAGATGGTGCCTATCGCGATAGACGATCATGCCAGCGGTGACGGCAGGGCAGCTCTCGCCGGCGCAGATCTGGTCAGTCAGATCGAGCAGTTGCACGCCAGCCTGCTCGGCCGCCTCGACATCGGGGCGGGCTTGCGGCAACGCCTCCGCGCGGGGGCGGGCGCACCCCTGAATGCCGCTCGCGGCCAAGCAATAGCGGAACCATTTGTCGGCCCGCGGTGTATCGGCGATGACAACTGGCAAGATATCCGCTGCCCGCAACCGCTCAATGACCCGGACAAGTCCGTCACGCCAGGCCTTTTGACCTTGGGTCTCGTCCATGACTGATCCAGTCTGGTGGTCCCAAACGGTTGTTGTGCTGGCCACGAACCCGGCGATGAACACCAGTTCCGGTTTCTCATCGCGGATCAGTCGCCGCAGGATGTTCTCGCGCCACTCGTCGCATGCTGGAAACGGCGCGCGGTTGGCGCGCCGCCAGATTGTCACCTCGGCCGGCGGGCAGGCGGACTTGGTCCACGCGAGCAGCCGCCAGCCCTGCGCACGCGCTGCCTTGTCCAACGGCTCGAACCACTGCGCGGCATGACTGTCGCCAAACAAGACGGCGGTTCGGGTGGCTTGCGGGTCGCCATAGGCGCACAACGGCTGATCGGTCTGGTCAAAGACGCGGTTGCAGCGCGCCTTGATGTTGCGGCCACGGTCGGCAGCGGCGCGCTTCAGCTTGGCGTTGACGGCGGCTGACGCGCCGCTGCCTTGGGCCAGTGGTCCGGCAATCAAGCCACAGGCCAGCACGAGAATGGCGACGCCAGCCGTTGCGGCCAGCAAGGACCGCCGTGGCGCCGCCGGCCACCAGCGGCCCTCGCGCATCGGTGCTTCAATCAGCGCGTAGCTCGCAGCGGCGGTGCACAATGTCAGCACAAGCAGCAGGGCAGTCTGCGCGCCCGCTGGCGCTGCGACGCCGCGCAAGGCATCGGCACCCAAGATCAGGAAGGGCCAGTGCCACAAGTAGAGTGCATAAGAGCGGTCACCTAGCCATTGCAGCGGCTGGGCGGCGAGCAGCCAGCCCGGCGACGGCCAATGCCCTGGCGCCGGCGCCGCGATCAACGCCACGGCGCCCAGGGTCGGCAGCAGTGCCCACCAGCTCGGATACAACATGGTGTCGTTGAACACGGCAATACCGCCAACAATGGCACCGAGGCCAAACCAGCCGAGCCAGCCACGCAAGCTTGCCGGCACAGTGCCGAGACGATGCTCGTGGAATGCCAGCAGGCCACCGGCAGCGAGCTGCCAGGCTCGCATCTCGGTGTGGAAGTAAGCCAGCGGCTGGTTGAACTGAACGGTCACCAGCATCAATGCCAGCGACAAGAGCGCCACGGCCGCCAGCAGCCAACCGGTCCGGCTCGCCGCACGGGCGCCACTCAGCCGGATCAAGGCCAGGAGCAATAGCGGCCAAACAATATAGAACTGCTCCTCAACGCTGAGTGACCAAAAGTGCAGCACAGGACTGGTAACGTCATCGGCGGCGAAATAGTCGACCGAGATGGCAGCGAAGTAGAGATTGGCGCACCATACGGCGGCGGCGGCGATGCCGGCCACCATCGCTGGATGGATGAAGCCAGGTTCAATCAGGAACACCGCAAGCAGCGTCGTAGCCAGAGTGAGACAGGCATTGGGCAACAGCCGGCGGACGCGGCGCGACCAGAAGCTCAGCAGATCAATGCTGCCGGTGCGGGTGAGTTCGCGCTGCAGCAGGCCACAGATCAAATAGCCCGAGATAACAAAGAACACGTCGACGCCAACAAAACCGCCCGCTAGTCCCGGCACGTGCGCGTGCGCAGCAATCACGGCGAGCACCGCAACCGCGCGCAAGCCCTGGATGTCCAGCCGGCGATGATGCGCGCGCGGTTCGCTGGTTGGCGTCGGACTTGGCGGATTGCGCCGTTGCAGTGGTTGCAAGGCAGCCATGGTCGCGTCCCCCCAAATGGCACGGCAACAGCCGTTCCGGCGCCACCCGCACGACGGCGGGCATCACACAAGGAAAGCAACGGCGGCAACGGCACAAGGAACGCGACTGGTGGCATGCAGGCGTTCTAGGGAACGGCAGCGCCTTACGCGATTCGCCGTACCATGTTCGTTGGCACCCGGCAAACCCGGGACCAACGGTTTGCCAGAAGCATCGATCTCAGGTTTGGCCAATACACGCTGCAACATCGGCTTTCGGAACGCGCGTCACAACCTTTGCCAACCCCAGGCGGACACGTTGGGGTCCTGCCGCCGCCGGGATGGCAGGCTGTGAGTGAACGGGTCGTCCCGAACGCCGCCATCTGGCGCGGCGCGGCATGTGTCCGGGCACCGCCTAGCTTCTGGGCATTGTCAGGTTGCCACTTGTTGCTCCTCGTGGCCAGCTGGAGCGAAATCGGCCGGTCGGGAACGGGACGTTAACTCCTGGGGCATTATGGTCCGCCTTGTTGGAGCAGAACTCCAGCATTCCTCGGCGTTTTCCTTGTCGGCCCGGACCGGCCCCCGTTCCAGTCACGCGTGTGGGGACGAGAGCACAGCGTGGCTTTCCGGCATCAGATAGGCGGCAAACAAGCCCTTGGGCGGGTCGCTTGCTTGATAACAAATGGGGGCGCCGGTATTCGGACTACGGCGATTGCCGTCAAAGCAGAGGAGAGAAACTATGAAGAGCGTTATCATTATTGCCGCGATCATCGCTACCGCCGCTACCTTGGGCGCTTGCCGCCGCGAAGAAGCAGCCCCGATGAAGCTCGGCGCCGACGTGGTCGTGCTTGAGCAGGTTGCTCGCTGATCTAGACTGATTGGGGTTTGGCCAATCGCCCCTGGGGGCACGAGGCTGTTTCTCCTTCATTGGCCGCGCTCGATGCTTAGGCATATCGGGCGCGGCTTTTGTCTTTTTTGGAGCCTGAAACTCTGCGCAAACTTTCCGCAGCACCCTGCTAAACCAAGTCAACAGTCGAGATGAATACGCCTGACATACCCGGTTTGGCCACAGAAATCGGCACTTGCCATGCGCGACAGGGTTTGACGCGACCGGTCGGACGACTACCATAGCCCAACGACTCAATGGTTGATCGTTCCGCTAGGGTCTGCCTCAAGGCGGCTTGTGCGCAACGACCGGAAAACGGACGGAACAAGGCCGCGCGGCAGCCACGCCGTGGTCACATTTTCGGACGATCCGGCCGCTAAGAGCCAACAGAGACAGCGAATAGGTCGCACCGATAGCGACGTTGAAATCAACACGTGACGTTCACTTGATGCGTGTCATGAACTTGCGAAGAGGTTCACATGGCTTCCCTGGTTAAGTCAGTAGTACGCATCCTGGGCGTTGCTCTCGTTGCAGCCAGCCTGATGGCTTGCGCGAATCAGGTGCCTAATCCGGGTGCCAATCTGACCGGCAATGGCGCTGACGGCGGACCAGCGACACCAGGGTCACCGCGCGATTTCACCGTCAATGTCGGCAACACTGTGTACTTCACAACCGACAGCGTCGACCTGACGCCCGACGCGCAAGGCATTCTGCGCAATCAGGCAGGCTGGCTCAATCAATATGGCCAGTACACCATCACTGTGGAAGGTCATGCCGACGAGCGCGGCACGCGTGAATACAATATTGCCCTCGGCGCCCGCCGGTCCGAGACCGTGCGCAGCTTTCTGACGGCGCAAGGCGTCAACGCCGCCCGCATGCGCACCATATCCTATGGCAAGGAGCGGCCGGTCGCCGTCTGCAACGATATCTCCTGCTGGTCACAGAATCGCCGCTCGGTCACTGTGCTGAATCAACGGGCTGGGACCTGAGCGATCGACCGCTATTGCGCCTTGATCAGGCTGCATCACGATGACTGCTTGTGACGGCGGCCGTTGGCTTGGCCGTTGTTCAAGGCCGTTGTTCAAGGGTTGGCGGCTGACACGTTCCCGGACTAAGATGTCGCTGGTTCTAGGCCTTTCAGGGTCGCGCAAACTGAGCGTGTTGAAACCATGGGCCGCGCGCCGTGCAAGTGGAGTGAGAATGCCTGATCAATCGCAGTCCACGGCGTCACGCCGCCTGATGCCACGCAACGCGCTGGCGACGGTGCTTGCGCTAGTGGCATGCATGATCGCGCTGCCCGTCCACGCCCAAACGGTTGAAGGTGAAGCACCACCGACCATTGATGGCACGACTGGCGCTGCTGTTGAGCCCGTGCCGCAGAAGCCAAAGGTCAAGGCCGCTGCCAAGCCTGCGACTGGCCAGAAGGCTGGGATGTCAGCAGAAGCGCAACAGCGCGTCGAGCAACTGGAAGAGCAACTGAGCGACCTGCAAGTGGTTGTCGGTACGCTGGAATCCCTGGCCAAGGGCCGCCCGAGCGGCGGCGCGACGAACAGCGTGGGTAGTAATGGGGCGACTACCTCTGATTTGGACGGCCGCGTCCGCGAACTGGAAGTACGGATGCAGCAGATCAGCGGCCAGTTGGCGGAGATCAGCCAGCAGCTCCGGCAAATGAATGCGGGCGGCGCCCAAGCCAGCGCCATAGCACCGGTCGCGCCAGCTCCAGCGATAGCGACTGATGGCACCCCAGCAGCCGAGGCGGCGCCAACAGCGGAAGGCTTTGGCCAGACCACCGTGACACAGGAAGCCGGCACGCCGGCGGCAGGTGGCGATCCGATCAAGGACCTGCTGCAGGGCAATACTGCCGCCGAAGCGGCACCAGCGGCCGGCACGCAAGTAGCCAGCGTTGACCCCGCCACGGCGACGGCAGCGGGTCCACAACAAGCCTATGAGGCCGCCTATGGCTTATTGCTCCAACAGGACTTCGCGGGCGCCGAGCAAGGTTTTCGGGCGTTTCTCGGGCAGAACGCGGACAACCCGCTGAACAGCGAGGCGCAGTACTTCCTCGGCGAGTCGCATTATGTGCGCGGCCAGTACAAGCCGGCGGCAGAAGCTTATCTCAAGGGCTACAGCTCTTACCGCCAGGGCAAGCGTGCGCCCGACAGCCTACTTAAGCTGGCGATGTCGCTCGGCCGCCTGAATCAGAAAGATTCGGCCTGCAACGCCTTCACCGCGCTTGACGGCGAATACCCCAGCGCGCCGGCCAACGTAAAGCGCCGTGCCGTGTCGGAGCGCGAACGGATCGGCTGCTGAGAGTCGCCCTACAAATCTGACCCGGCGTGTGCCAAGTGGCTTCGCGTGCGACGCCCTCGCGCCAACCTCACGCCGCTGCTAACTTGGCGCATGGTAGTCAGCTCACTTCTTGACCATCTGCAACACCTGATCGCCAATGCCCGCAACGGCGAACGCATTGCGCTGGCCGTCTCGGGCGGCGCCGATTCGATGGCGCTGATGCACCTGATGGCGGATGCGCTCGGCGCCGATGCCGCCGGCTGCCTCATCGTGCTGACTGTGGACCATGGCCTCAGACCGGAATCTGCTGTTGAAGCCGAAACTGTCGCTGCCCGTGCCGAGGCGCTTGGGCTTACTGCGCATGTGCTGACCTGGGAGGGCGACAAACCCATTACTGCCATCGAGTCGACAGCGCGCGATGTCCGCTACCGTCTGCTTACCGGCGCGACACGTGCGGCGGGCGCTAGCACTCTGGTGACGGCGCATACCGCATCCGATCAGGCAGAAACACTGCTGATGCGGCTGGCGCGCGGCAGTGGCATCGATGGTCTGTCAGGCATGGCGCTGGAAACTGAGGTCCATGGCGTGCGGCTGTCGCGGCCATTGCTGAGTGTCAGCCGGCACGAGCTGATCGCCTATTTGAAAGCGCGCGGCCTCACCTGGTTCGACGATCCGAGTAATGACGATCCAGCCTTTGAGCGCGTCCGGTTGCGAAAGAAGGCCGAGGAACTTCGGCTGCTCGGGCTATCGGCTGCGCCGCTCAGCCGGTCTGCCGAGCGGCTTGCGAGGGCCCGCGCCGCCCTCGAAGCCGAAACCGACGCCAAGGCGCCGTTGATCGGTTCGGCCGATCCGGCTGGCAGCATCTCGCTGCAGCACGCCAGCTGGTCGGCGCTGGCCGACGAGTTCCGCCTGCGCCTGCTGGCGCGCGCTATTCATTGCGTCACCGGCGATCCCAGCCCGGTCAACCTGTCTCAGCTGGAAGCGGCGGCGGCAGCGCTCACAGCGCCAGGCGCGCGCGGGCAATCGCTGCACGGGGCCGTTATCCGTGTCCGCAAAACCGAGATCTTCGTGATGCGCGAAACTGGCCGGAACGGTCTGCCTGAGCTTCTGCTAGAGCCCGGCTCTCAACGCATCTGGGACCGGCGGTTCGCCGTCAGTCTCGCTGCTATGGCGCCCGGCCCTGCGCTGATCCGCGCTGCGACGCTGCCCGAACTGCAATCACTCGCCATGGTTCACGGGAGCCTAGGCGTGCCGCGCCGCTCCTGGCGTGTCGTGCCTGTGTTTGTCGGCGCCAACGGCAGTGTGTTCGCCGCGCCGCTGCTGGCGCTGCCCAACGAGCTGGCGACTTGCCGCCTGCTGGCGAACTGGCTGTCGCCGTCACCAGGTTTCACAGGCCATGTTGCGGGCCTCGCGCCGAACCCTTAGGATCGGGTTCGCGGCATCTGTGCCGTTTCGCTCGCCCCCCGCATCAAGGGACACTTCCGATGGCCAGTCTGCAACAGCTTCTGCGCGGTTCGTTCCCGGCGCTGATTACGCCGTTCAAGAACGGCAAGGTCGATGAGGCGGCGTTTCAGAAATTCGTCGAGTGGCAGATCAAGGAAGGCAGCAACGGCCTGGTCCCAGTCGGCACGACGGGCGAGAGCCCGACGGTCAGCCATGCCGAGCACCGGCGGGTGGTCGATCTGTGTGTGGAAGTGGCGCAGGGCCGCGTACCGGTGATCGCTGGCGCTGGTTCCAACTCCACGGCCGAGGCAATTGAACTCGCCCAGCACGCCAAGAAGGCGAAGGCTGACGCGGTGCTGGTGGTGTGCCCGTACTACAACCGGCCGACCCAGGAAGGGCTCTACTTGCACTTCCGTGCTGTCGCCGAGCAGGGTGGCATGCCCATCATTGTCTACAACGTGCCCGGCCGCACCATTACGGACATTTCGGTGGAGACGCTGGCGCGGCTCGTCAAGATTCCTAACATCGTCGGCATCAAGGACGCCACCGCCAACATGCTGCGCGCCTCGCGCCAGCGGCAGGAATTGGGGCCAGACTTCATCCAATTGTCAGGTGAGGATGGCACGGCGCTCGGCTTTAACGCTCATGGCGGCCAGGGCTGCATTTCGGTGACCGCCAATGTCGCGCCGCGCCTGTGCGCCGAGTTCCAGGCGGCGACCCTGCGGGGCGACTACGCCGGCGCGCTCAAGTTGCAGGAGCGCCTGCTGCCGTTGCACGACGCGCTGTTCGTCGAAACTAATCCGGGGCCTGTCAAATACGCCGCTGCCCGGCTCGGCCTGTGCGAGGACGGCGCCAGGTTGCCGTTGTCACCAGTGACCGCAGGCACCAAGGCGGCGGTCGACGCGGCGCTGCGGCATGCGGGGCTGTTGAACTGAAACTGGTTACGCGCTTCAAACGCGCTTAGGACAGTCAGCACATCAAGTGAAGCACATCGCGTGCGGCTGTGCGGTGGGGGGGGGGGGGGTAAGGGGGGGTGGCGGGAGGGACCCACCGGCGGGGGGGAAGGCCGACCGGGGGGGGGGAAGGGCGGGTTAATGGAGGTGGAACACCACC
>JANNSA010000724.1:0-8919 GCA_031402115.1 Hyphomicrobiaceae bacterium
CCACAGGCAACGCCGGCACTACCGCGGCCAGCAACATCGCGATGTTGGTTGCATTGGCGACATTATTTGCACCGCTGCCGTCCGAGTCCCTGCCGATGGCGATTTTGGTACCGGTGCCCAGCGCCTCCGAGTCGGTGCCTAGAGCGATGGAGTTCGCGCCGCTGGCTGTAGCGTTGTCGCCCTGGGCGATGCTGCCCGCCGCCAGCGCGTCTGAGCTGAAGCCCAGAGCAATGGAACCCTGGCCGTTGGCGGTGTTGCCGTTGCCGAGCGCGAGCGTGCCGTCGGCGGGCGTGCCGACGCTGTTGGCGGTGTTGTTCTCGCCAGCGGTGACGGTGCCGTCGCCGAACGCATTATTGTTGGCGCCGACGCCGACCGCGCCGGTTCCGATCACCGTGGACGGATCGCCGATCGCGACAGCGCCATCGCCAATCGCCGTCATCTCCGAGCCGATCGCCACCGCACCGATGCCGTTGGCTTCATTCTGATTGCCGAGGGCAACCGCTCCCGCGTCGCCGCCGGTGCTTGTCACAACAGACTGATTGCCGCCAGCGATCGAGCCGACGCCCGCGGTGCTCGCCACCGTGCTGGCGTCGCCGAGGGCGACAGTGGAGGTAGCGCCGGCATTCGAATTGGTGCCGACTGATGTCGTGTTCGATGCGGTTATGTTGGATCCGGCACCACTGCCGATGGCGGTATTGGCGCCACCCGAGACGTTTTGACCAGCGGTGAAGCCAAACGCGGAATTGTTAGCTCCTGTCCCACCGGTACCCGCAGTATTGCCGAAGGCCGAATTGGCGTCACCTGTGTGCCCGCTCCCGGACGATGCACCGGTAAACGTATTGCTGGTCCCTGTGGCACCAAAGCCGGAACCAGCGCCGATCGCCGTCGTCAAAACACCTGCAGCGTTCGAGTTCGTTCCCACTGCCGTCGCGGACCCGCCGCTCGCCGTGGCGCCCGGGCCGCAGCCGAAATTGCTGATGGTGGCGCCGGTAGCGCCGCTGTTGTCCAAACCGGTGATGGCGTTGACGGATGATGTCAGGCTGTTGGCGGTCAGCACGCTGGCGAAACCCGCCGAAGCGGTGGTCGTCGAGTTCGACGTAGACACGGATGAGGAAACAACAGTGCCGCCGGTCACGAAGGGCGAGGTTGTCACCGAGGCGACCAAGGTGGGCACTGGCAACGCCACTGTCGTCACCACCAAGCCATTGATGCCACCCGGGCTGAGCAAGACTGGCACATTCACGATCGGTCCGGTGATGGCCTGCCCCGTGGTGAAGCTGGGCGTCGACGTCGTGGTCGTGGTTGTTCCGGTCGTTGTCGTGGCTATGATCGGGCCTTGCAGGACCGTGGCGTTGTTGGCGGCATTAATACCGTTGAACACCGGCGCCGTCGCACTCACCCCCGTCACGCACGTGTCCGCCAGAGCCGGTGCGCTCAGCGCCAGCAGGCTAACCCCGGCCAGCAGCGCGGCGCTGGCGGCGCGCGAGACCGGGGAGGCACGGCGCGGCATTGGGGAGGCGGAGTTGTTCGACGAGCCAATCGACATTTTCATCCCAGTCTCCACTGAATAATGCGGCGCGGCGCCAAAACGTGAAATCAGGGCAGTGCAGGCGATCGGGCATGGCTGGAGGCCCCACCAAAACGGCGGGATCAACACGCATGGCACCGACCAAAAGGTCAGGATTCTGGACAGCCGACCGCGAACTCCAAAAATGGCGGAGGTGCGCAGGTCTGATTGTCGTTCAAGTTGGTCCGGTCACGGGCCGCGACGAGCGCGGAGCTCTACGCAACCGGTCTAGGGTAACAATTTACTGCAAGTCATTGGCTCACTCCTTGAAGTGCCCCGCCTCTGTCCTGCCCCGCTCGGGCACCGCGCTGACGCACAATGCCCCTTCAACGAGAAACAGACTGTCGCCTTTGCCTGTGGATGAATAGCTCTGGGAATCCTTAGGTGTGGCGCGTGAGATACTTAAGTGCCCCATCCACAACCCTTTTTTCACGGGCGTGATAACGGCAGGGACCGCGAATCCCCAACAATGCAGGCTGCGGATTGTCGGCGTGCGGCACTTATTCCATACTATCCACAATATTGATGATGTGCTGCGCAGGCGAAGCACCTACGGCTATTTCGCTGATGCTTAGCTGGAGCGGACGATCATGAGGTCAGTACCTCCCCCCGATACCAAATTGACCCCGCGCGAGCTGGAATGCCTGGCGGGCCTGGCGCGCGGCTTGCGCCAGGACGCGGTCGCCGATCAGCTCGGCATCAGCACCGCTACGGTGGAACTGCACGGCGTCAACGCCCGCCGCAAGCTCGGTGCCCTGACCACTGCCCACGCGGTGGCCATCGCCGTGACACGCGGGCTGATCACGCTCTGATACCCGGTCGCCGGCCGCTTCGGGGCTACCGGCTTCAGCCAAGTAGGGGCGTGCCGTGGCGCGCCCGTCTCGCCGCGGTCTCCGCACTCGCGGGTGTGGCGCATCAGGCGCGCCATGACGCACCCCGACAACGGCGGCCTGAGCGAATGCCAGATTCGCTCACCCACGCACGGGCGGCAGCGCGGCGCGCAACCGGCTGAGCAGGTCTGCCTGGCGGCTGGTGCCGGTCTTTTCCAGCAACTTGTTGAGGTGGGTGCGGATCGTCGCCAGCGAGACGCCGAGTTGGTCGGCCATGCCCTGCGCTGCCTTGCCCTCAAGCAGCAACATCGCGATGCCGGTCTCGCGCGGCGTGAACCCAAACAAATGCACGAACAGCTTGCCCAACGCGGGCAATTCGGGCTGCGGCGCGTGCAACAGGATGGCGCGCGCGCCGGACCGCCGATCAAGCGTCATGATCGCCGCCACCAGCGGCATGCCGGCGGCGTCTGTTGCCGGCAACGGGATCATCACCGGTTGGTGCGCGCCCGCCGCCAGGCTGGCCATCAGCTGGCTGCTCGCGGCGGCGCTGGCCAGCACAATCCGGCCGTCGCGCACAGTAATGGCGCCGGTGGCGATCAGCTCTTCAGCCGCCGCGTTGCTGCGCGCGACGCGGCCGCCAGCGTCGGTCAGGATCACGGCGACGGCCAACTGATCAATGATCGCTTCCAAATTGCCGATCTGATTGGCGCGCTGCTCAAGCAGTTCAGAAATCGACACGGCGCGGCGCACATGCGGCGCGATCAGACCCAGCAACGCACGCTCATCGGAACCAAACCGGCCCTTCTCCAGCAATCGCGTCGCCGAGACCGCGCCGATCTCGCTCGGCCGCTTGGCGATCAGCGCGCCGAGCATGTCGTAGTAGCCTTGCGGCTTGCACCACTCCAGATAGAAGCGGCTGCTCGTATATTCATCCTCGTCGATAAAGTCGAAGGCGCTGACCGGTTGATCGAGGTCAGCCAGCAGCACGGCGCCGCCGATCGGGCTCATGGCGGCATAACGCGCCATCAGCAGCGCCGTCCACTCCGGGTCGGTACCGTACTCGACATAGAGCGACACCGCGCCCTTGATCGGATTGACGACATGCACGGACGCCGCCTTGGCCGATAGCGCGCCACACAGGCGTTCCAGCACCGCCGGCCATGCCGATGGCGTCTGAATGCAATCATACACGGCGCCGATCAGATCGCTGGTCTGGGCTGGTGTCATGAAGCGTCCCCGCGGCGCCCGGCCCGGACTGTGCGCCAATCGCATAGGATCAGGCAGCGTACATAGATACGAAGTACTAAGCCAGTCAACGTGGTTCCGCTCCGTACTGAGCGATAGGCAAGGGGGCGGGGACTCAACTGTTGATCTTCGCGGCACGTCCGATGCCATCAATCGGCTGTCGGTGACGGTGAAGATGAACAATAAGTCCCCTTCTCAACAGCGCCGCACTGGCCGGGCGCGCGCCATGACAGTTCCGGAAGGGTTGGATTGCATCTCGGCGCTGCGTATGATCAGCACCGGGCTTGGGTTGCCGAATCAAGGAACTACGCATGAATCTGAAACCTTTGCGCAGCATCGAACATTTCGTTGAATCGACGATCCTGGCAAGCCGCTGGATCCTCGCCGTGTTCTGTCTCGGCATCGCGGCGGCGCTTGGGCTGTACGCCCTCTCGTTCCTGCGCGAGCTCTGGCACATCGCTACGCATCTGTTCGAAATGAAGGAGGCTGAGGTCATCCTGGCCATGCTCAGCCTGGTCGATGCGGCGCTGGTCGCCAGTCTGATGGTGATGGTGATGATTTCCAGCTACGAGAATTTCGTCAGCCAGTTCGATGACCACAAGGCCGAGTTATCGTGGCTAGGTACCATTGGCACCGGCAGTCTGAAGATCAAGATCGCCTCGGCGATTGTTGCGATCTCGTCGATCCACCTGCTGCGGGTGTTCCTCAACGTCACTGAGTACAGCAGCGACAAGATCATCTTCTCCATGCTGATGCACATCACCTTTATTCTGTCGGCGGTGTGTCTTGGCGCGCTCGAGCTGATGGTCGGGTATCCGAAACCAGCGGTAGTTGAGGTAGCGGCGGCAGCAACGGACACGCCGGCGCCAACCGGCAAAGCCGTCCGCAAGGCCTGACAGGCGCGCCGCATGCGAGTAGGAAAACTTCCCCTGGCTGACGCTGACTTGCTAAGAGATCCTCATGCTCACGCTCATCGATAACTACGACAGCTTCACCTACAATCTCGTCCACTATCTCGGCGAGTTGGGGGCCGAAGTGACGGTGCATCGCAACGACCAGATCAGTGTCGACGCGGTGTTGGCCGCCCGCCCGCGCGCCATCGTGCTGTCGCCAGGGCCGCGCACACCCGACGACGCCGGCATCTGCCTGGAATTGATCGAGCGGCTGGGGCCGACGATCCCGATCCTCGGCGTCTGCCTCGGGCATCAGGCACTGGGCCAAGTCTATGGCGGCAAGGTGATCCGCGCGCCGCAGCTGATGCACGGCAAGACGTCCACCGTGCAGAATACCGGCATCGGTCTGTTTGACGGCCTGCCGGCGCGCTTCGAGGCAACCCGCTATCATTCGCTCTTGGTCGAACGCGCCAGCCTGCCGGCGTGTCTGGAGATCACGGCGGAAACCGATGACGGCCTGATCATGGGCCTGCAGCACCGGCAATATCCCGTGCACGGCGTGCAGTTCCACCCCGAAAGCATCGCCTCGGAACAGGGTCACGCGCTGCTCGCCAATTTCCTCGGGCTGGCCGGCATCGTCCACAACCGTGGCCCTAATCGCAAGATTGCGCCCAAGCCGCGCCGCAAAGCGGCGTGAGTTCCAGCCGCCAATCACCGCCAACCAAGGCGCCAAGCCCATGTCCGACATCGATCCGAGCGCGCTAAAACCCTACATCACCCGCGCCATCGGCTCGGCACTGGCGCAGCATGAGGCGGAGGAAGCGTTCGACATCATCATGTCGGGCAAGGCGACGCCAGCGCAGATCGGCGGCTTTCTGATGATCCTCCGGCTGCGCGGCGAATCCATGGAGGAGGTGGCGGGCGCTGCCACCGTCATGCGCGCCAAGGCCAAACGGGTGAACGCGCCAGCCGGCGCCATCGACATTGTCGGCACTGGCGGCGACGGCCGCGGCACGTTGAACATCTCCACGGCAACGGCGTTGGTGACGGCAAGCCTTGGCGTGCCGGTCGCCAAGCACGGCAACCGCGCGCAGTCCTCGCAATCCGGCGCTGCCGATGCATTGGCGATGCTGGGCGTCAATATCGACGCCGATGTGGATGTGATCGAACGCTGCCTCGCAGGCGCTGGCATCGGCTATATGAACGCGCCGAACCACCACGCTGCAATGCGCCATGTCATGCCGGCCCGCGTCGAGCTGGGCACCCGCACGGTGTTTAACATTCTAGGCCCCTTGACCAATCCGGCCGGCGTCAAGCGCCAGCTGACCGGCGCGTTCGCGGAAGCGCTGATCCGGCCGATGGCTGAAGCTTTGCGCGCGCTCGGCTCGGAACGCGCCTGGCTGGTGCATGGCATGGATGGCACCGACGAGATTTCTATTGCCGGGCCGACCCATGTCGCTGTGCTCGATGCTGGCCGGGTGACACTCACCATCGTCAAGCCAGCCGATGCCGGGTTGCCCGAGCATCCGTTTGGCCAAATACTCGGTGGCACGCCGGCCGAGAATACCGGGAAGATGCGCGCGCTCTTGGCCGGAGATAGCTCCGCCGCCCTACTTGCCTACCGGCATGCCGTGGCGCTCAACACGGCCGCCGCACTGATGCTCGCCGATCGCGCCGGGTCGCTTGCTGAGGGTGCAAGCTTGGCGCTCGCGGCACTCGATGATGGCCGCACCCGGGCCACGCTCGACAAACTCGTCGCCCTCTCCAACGGCAAGGCTTAGTCCGCTCATGGCGACCATTCTCGATACGATCAACGCCTACAAGCGCGAGGAGATTGCCCGCGCCAAGTCGATCCGGCCGCTAGCGGCGCTCAAGCGTGACGCACAAGGTCAGTCGCCGACGCGCGCCTTCACCACCTCCATCGCCACACGGATGATTTCCGGCAAGCCGGCGCTGATCGCCGAGATCAAGAAGGCCAGCCCGTCCAAGGGACTGATCCGTGCCGACTTTGATCCCGCCGCGCTGGCGCTGGCCTATGAGGCGGGCGGCGCCACCTGCCTGTCGGTGCTGACGGATACGCCGTCGTTCCAAGGCGCACCGGAATATCTGATGGCGGCGCGCGCCGCCTCGCGTCTGCCGGTGCTGCGCAAGGACTTCATGCTCGACCCCTATCAGGTGGTGGAAGCGCGCGCCTGGGGCGCCGATTGCATCCTAATCATTATGGCCAGCGTCACGGACGCCGAAGCCGCGACGCTGCTCGACGCGGCGCGCGACTGGGAGATGGACGTGCTGGTGGAAGTGCACGACGAGACCGAGATGGCGCGGGCGCTGACCCTCGATTGCGACCTGATCGGCATCAACAACCGCGACCTGAATACCTTCGAGACGCGGCTGGATACCACGGAGCGCCTGGTGACGATGGTACCACGCGGCAAACTGCTGGTCGCCGAAAGCGGCATCACCAGCAACGCCGACATCGCCCGGCTGTCGCGGGCCGGAGTCCGTGCCTTCCTGGTCGGCGAGAGCCTGATGCGGCAGCCCGATGTCACGGCGGCAACCAAGGCGCTGCTAACACCGGGCAGCGCGGGCTTAGCGATGCCAGCCGATACAGCGAACACGCCAGTGATGGCCGCTGCCGGCCTGACGCACATCGATGCCAGCGGCGCCGCGCACATGGTCGATGTGTCGGCCAAGCCCGCGACCGGGCGCAGCGCTACTGCCACCGGCTTCATCGCGATGCAACCCGCCACCCTGGCGCTGGTGACGGCGGGCACGGCAAAAAAGGGCGACGTCTTGGCCACCGCCCGCATTGCCGGCATCATGGCCGCCAAGCGCACATCTGAATTGATCCCGCTGTGTCATCCGCTGGCGATCACCAAGGTCAGCATTGACCTGACGCCATCAGTCCAACCGTGCGGCATCGCCGTGTCGGCAACGGTCAGGGTGTCGGGGCCAACCGGCGTCGAAATGGAGGCGCTGACGGCCGTCTCGATCGCCTGCCTGACGCTCTATGACATGCTGAAGGCCGCCGAGCGCGGCATGACCATCCGCGACATCAGGCTGACCGAGAAGACCGGCGGCAAGTCGGGCACATGGCTGGCGGGGGCTGAACTGTGAGCGGCGGCGAACTGCTATCGGTCGAGGCGGCGCTCGCCTTGCTTTTGGCAGGCGCGGTGCCTCTCCCCGCTGAGCTCGTCAACCTTGACGCTGCGGCCAACCGTGTCACGGCGGCGCCACTGGAAGCGCTGCTGACGCAACCACCTTTCGACGCCTCGGCGATGGATGGCTATGCGGCGCGCGCAGGCGATGTAACGACAGTCCCGTGCGACTTGCGGCTGATCGCGGAAGCGGCGGCCGGTCATCCCTTCGAGGGCTTTGTCGGCGCTGGCGAGGCGGTGCGGATCTTTACCGGAGCGGCGGTACCCAATGGCGCCGACGCTGTCGTCATCCAGGAGGTTGTGACGCGCGATGGCGCCCGCATCACCGTGCGCGACCATGTCAGCACCGGCGACAACATCCGCGCCAAGGGTGGCGACTTTCGCTCGGGCGACCCCCTGATTGCTACCGGCCGCCGCCTGACGCCGCGTGACCTGCTGGTGGCTGCGGGCAGCGGCCATGCCAAGCTCGCCGTGCATCGCCGCCCTCGCGTCGCGATCCTGGCGACCGGCGATGAACTGGTCCCATCGGGCACGATCCCGGGCTCGGGGCAGATCGTCTCTTCCATTCCACTGGGGCTATCGGCCATGGTCGCGGTCGCCGGTGGACTGCCGATCCAACTCGGCATCGCCCGCGACGATCTCGCCGACCTCGACAGCCGCATTGCCGCAGCCGGTGATGCCGACATTCTCGTCACGATCGGCAGCGCGTCCGTCGGCGATCACGATCTGATCGGCAAAGCGTTGCAAGCCCGAGGCCTCGACCTGGCGTTCTGGAAAATCGCCATGCGGCCTGGCAAACCGCTGCTGGTCGGCCGGCTCGGCGCTCAGCGCGTGCTCGGGCTACCCGGCAATCCGGTCTCGGCCATGATGTGCGCGCATGTTTTCCTGGTGCCGCTGATCCGGGCGCTGTCGGGTCTGGCGCCGTCTGCGCGCGCCACGGTGCAGGCCGTCGCCGCCGAACCAATCCCCGACAACGGTCCGCGCCAGCATTACATCCGCGTCCGGCTGGAGCGGCGGACTGACACCGCCCATGGTCCGCCATTGCCGCCGCTTGCCCGCCCCGTCAGCTCGCAGGACAGCTCGCTGGTGCGCCTGCTCGCCGCCGCTGACGGCCTGCTGATCCGGCCGCCGAACGCCCGCGCCTTGCCCGCCGGCGCGGCGGTTGCCATTGAGTTGCTGGATGAGTAAAGCGCGACTGCCACACGATCGCAAAGGGAGTGCAGAAT
>JANNSA010000725.1:0-2257 GCA_031402115.1 Hyphomicrobiaceae bacterium
GCAACTGGTCGCGCGGCACGCCCATGGCATCCACCGCGCCATGGTGGCCGGTCTTGGCCAGGCCGTCGCGGGCATAGCGCTGGATGAGGGCGTTGTGCGGCTCCTCGGCCGTGCCGTGGCCGGTGTCGGCGTACTGGCCCAGGTAGACGGTGCGGTTGAAGGGCTGCGGGTGCGTGCGACCAGTTGCCCAGCTGGGACGACATCCAGATCCTGCCGGCGCAGCTGCACCGCGCGCCGCTGCTGGACGAGCACCCGGTGGGCACCGATGTGCTCATCGGCCCGAAGGCGCAGCGGCCCTTGCGGCTGGCGATTCCTCTGATCGTTTCGGACATGAGCTTCGGCTCGCTCTCGGCATCGGCCAAGGTGGCACTGGCGCAGGGGGCCGAGCTGGTGGGCACCGGCATCTGCTCGGGCGAGGGCGGCATGCTGCCCGAGGAGCAGCAGGCCAATTCGCGCTACTTCTACCAGCTGGCGTCGGCGCGATTCGGCTTTGCCTGGGACAAGGTGATGGCGGCGCAGGCCTTCCACTTCAAGGGCGGCCAGGGCGCCAAGACCGGCACCGGCGGCCACCTGCCGGGCGCCAAGGTCAGCGCGCGCATCGCCGATGTGCGCGGCCTGAAGGTGGGTGAGCCGGCCATCTCGCCGGCCCGATTCCCGAACTGGACCGAGCCGCGCCAGATGCGGGAGTTCGCCGCCGAGGTACGCCAGCGTACGGGCGGCATTCCGGTGGGCTACAAGCTGTCGGCCCAGCACATCGAACGCGACATCGACGCCGCGCTCGAGGTGGGCGTGGACTACATCATCCTGGACGGCCGCGGCGGCGGCACCGGCGCCGCACCCACGCTGTTCCGCGACAACATCTCGGTGCCCACCGTGCCGGCGCTGGCGCGGGCACGGCGGCACCTGCGCCGATCGGGGCGCGACGACATAACGCTCATCATCACCGGCGGACTGCGCACGCCAGCCGACTTCGTCAAGGCGCTGGCCCTGGGGGCCGATGCCATTGCCCTCTCCAACGCCGCGCTGCAGGCCATCGGCTGCATCGCCATGCGCGCCTGCCACACCAACAACTGCCCCGTGGGCATTGCCACGCAGAAACCGCAGCTGGTGGCACGGCTGGCGGTGGACCGCTCAGCCCGGCAGCTGGCCAACTTCCTGGGCGCCTCGGTGGAGCTGATGCAGGTGATGGCGCGCGCCTGCGGACACGACCACCTGTCGAAGTTCGAGTTGCAGGACCTCACCACCTGGAAGCGCGAGATGGCCGATCTGTCGGGCGTGGCGTATGGGGGCGTGGCATGAACACGGCAAGCGTCGAATGGATTGGCGTCGCCAGCGTCGACGAGCTGCCCGAAGGCCGCGTGAAGACGGTGACGCTGCGCAGCAACTCGATCTGCCAGCCGCACTTCCAGGGCCAGTGGGCGGCCATGGACAACCGCTGCCCGCACCAGGGCTGGCCGCTGGGCTAACCCTAAGTCTCTATCGAGCAAGGCGTGGACGGCCAGTGCTGGATACGCTGCCCCTGGCACGGCCGGGACTCCGACCCGCTGACCGGCAAGTCGCCGGGTGGCCATGCCGACAGCGGGCAGACGCTGTACCCAACCCGCGTCGATGCCAACGGTGGCATCCACGTCGGCCTGGCGCCCGAGCCCGTGCATACGCGCACGGTCAGCGACGTGATGGCACAGAAGCAGGTGTTCGGAGCAGGGGCCTTCCAGGACATCGACCTGGAGTCGGCCCTCCAGGCGGTGACGCGCCTTTCGCAGACCGTGCAGCCCGTTTCCAACCATGCCGAGCTGATGTCGCTGGCCTGCAAGGCGGCCCTGGTGGAACGCGACATGGCCCACCTCATCTTCCCCGACGACGTGCAGACCTTGCCCAGCGCCGTCGCGGCCGGCGGCCCGGCCGGGTGCATGGGCGGCGCCGCGGTGCTGGCGGCCGAGGGCGACCTGACACAGGCCGCCGACATGGTCATTGCCGCGCGCCGCCCGATGATCGCGATCGGGCATGGCGCGGTGCCGGCGCGTGCAGCGGTGATCCAGCTGGCTGAACCAAGAGACGGACAAGACATTGGCCTTCCTGACCAACAACACGGCATTGCCGGCGCTGACGATCTGCGCGCTCTACAAGAGCCGCTGGCAGGTTGAGTTGTTCTTCAAGTGGATCAAGCAGCATCTGCGGATCAAGCCCTTCCCGGGCACCAGCGAGAACGCCGTGAAGACGCAGGTGTGGTACGCCGTTGTCACCTACGTGCTCATCG
>JANNSA010000726.1:0-5737 GCA_031402115.1 Hyphomicrobiaceae bacterium
CATACCCGATCTGCCCGTCAGTGACGCAGCAAGCGAGCACGTCCTGGTCAGCGAAACTGGCGAGGGCCGCTTCCAGACCAGCGTGATGGCCGGCCGCCACCGGCTGCTTGCCGACGAACCGGTCGACGTTGGTGGTCTGGACTCCGGACCAAGCCCTTACGATTATCTGGCAGCAGCACTTGGCGCATGCACAGCAATGACCCTGCGAATTTACGCCGAGCACAAAAAGCTCGCACTTGGCCGCATCTCGGTAGAAGTGCGCCACGGCAAAGTTGCGGCTCAGCATTGTGCGGATTGCGGAGCGGCCGCCGCAGGCCGAACCGGCAAGATCGACCGCTTTGAGCGCGTCATCCGCATCGACGGGGACGTTGACCCGGCGCTGGCGGAAAAAATCATCGAGATCGCCGGCAAATGTCCGGTGCACCGCACCCTGGAGCAATCGGTGGCCGTGGTCACACGCTTTGAGCAAGCCTGACAGGTTTCATCCTAACGACGCCAACTGAGTGCAAGAGAGCCCCATGTCAAACCCCCAAAATCCAACTGAGCGACCGGTCCGCGTCACGCTGTACCGCTGGGGTGGGCAATGGGGGCCGTTCAAGGTCAAGATCCCGTGCGGCGAGTGTTCGCTGACCCGCGATGTGATCGCGGATACGTTCGCGACGGAGCTGGCCGGCATTCCGGTTGAATTTGAAGCCTTTGATTGGCTGTCGAACTGGTGGAAGCCGATCTTCAAGGGCGGCTGGCACGCACCGATTGTGATGGTTGAAGGGCGCATCATCGCGCAAGGCCACGCCCTCAATCGCGGTGTGTTGACCGAGACGGTGATCGATGCGCACGCCAAGCGGGTGCCGGCCAAGGGCACGCATCTGTTTGGCAAAGCCACCTGCCCGCACTGCACCCGCGCCAAGGGCTACATGACAGAATCGGGCATCCCCTTTGCCTATCATGACGTGGTCAAGGAGCCGCGCGCGCTTTATGAAATGCTCGCCCGGGTCAAGCCGATCGTCGGGCCAAAAACGCCAATCACAGTGCCGCAGATCTGGATTGATGGACGCTATGTTGGCGGCGCCGATGCGCTCGGCAAACGGCTCAACCGGCGCGACATCGAACCCAACCCGGAGCGTGGTCAGAATTCATTGACGGTGAAGCCGCTTGTTGCGTGAAGTTTGACCGATCCGCGTTGAGCACGGTTTGAGGAGGCAGCGCAACAAGCGCGCTTGCACTTGCGCGTGGCGAAAGCTCTGGCGCAATCCAGGTCAGCCTGCTGAAGGGGCTGGCCGCCGCAGGGCTGTCCATGGGCTTGCTCCGTCGCTTCCAGCGTTGGGGCGCGTCAGCGCGAGATTTGCGAAGCCGTGTACGCCATGCACTCGACGCATGCGGCACGCCGGCCAGGGCACTATCACAGGCCGCCAGGTCTTCATTCCACGGGCAACGGAAAAAGCTTGAGATACCCCACCAGGACCAACTCCCGGCGCAGCGGCGGGCCTCGCTCGGCTCGGTTATGGCGGTTCACTTGAGTTCAAAAACCGCCAGCTCCAAGGCAATTTGCAAACGCTGGCACCAGCCGCTCCGTCCAGGCGGCGATGCCCGTTTCGTCGTTCACCAGATCCTGACGGATTTCCAGCAGCGCCACGTCCAGCCCGCGCGCCTCGCCGTGCACCGGCACGATGTAGTCACCGGCATCGGTGATCACATAAGGCTGGTTGGCGACGACCGGGCTATCCACTTGCGACAACGCCTTGACCAGGAACTCGCCCAGCCGCTGCGAGCGCCGGAACAGCACGCCGCCATGCATCGGCCGGGCGACGCCTTTGAACACCGGCGTGAAGCTGTGCATCGACAGCACCAGAGTAGGCCGCCCGGCCTGCTGGCGCGCGTCGAGGTGAGTAGCCAGCGCGTTCTGATAGGGCCAGAAAAAGCGATCGGCACGCTCCTGGCGCTCGGCTGCTTCGAGGTTGCGATTGCCCGGTACCGCTGTTAGCTCGCTGATTTCCGGGATACTCGACGGCACACCAATCGGCCGGTTGCAATCAATCAGCAGCCGCGAATAGCCCGACAGGAACAGCACCGCATCCAGCCGCGCCGCCAGCCGCCGCGACACCTCTGCCATGCCAATGTCCCAGGCGATGTGGCGGGTCAGCTCATGCACCGGCAGGCCAAGCTGATTGTACTCTGCCGGCATGAAGTTGGAAGCATGCTCGCAAGTCAGCACGATCGGCGATGCGCCAGCCGCATTGACGATGGTGACGGCGGGTGGCTCAAGCTGGGTCAACGGCGCCATCGGCATCGACTTTCTCGTTCAGCTCAATCCTGGGCATTGCTCACTTTGCACGACTGGCCTAGCGCCGCTACGAACCTGCAGAGCAAGAACGAGTGTATGACATACGGGCTTCGATGGAACGTGCTGTCGTTCAGCCTCAGCACCCTATGGCTTGTCAACGCAGCCAGCGCGCAAAGTCCGCCAGAGCCAACCATCATTGACCAGCACGCCGACGATATCAGCGTTGTCATTCAGTTCGCCGAACAGTTCAAGGCGCCGCAAGGGGCGGATTTCCGCAAGCTGAAACGGCTGGAAAAGGAGATCGTGCGGCGCAAGCTGCTGACGGCGGGCGAACTGGTCAATGTCAAGGAAGAGACCGCCAGCCTCGGCATGCGCCTGTATTCATTGGCAGCGATGGACGCGCCGGTTAAGCCGTTCCACTTCCGCGTGCCCAGGGACAAGGGGCCAATGGATGTCGTCGCTTATCACAAGTACCTGTATCTGTTGCGTTACCTGAACTACTACTTCTTCGATGTCAGCAAAGTTGTTGGCTTCCGCGAGGCCGATTTCTGCAAGGCAATGGCGCCAGATCAGCTGCAGCCCCGAGTATCTCGACGGCGGCACAACCTTGGACGTCTGGTGCCTGCCCTACGGCTTCGACGACATCCGCTGCCAGACCACGGACGGCGAACGGTAGCCCCATGCGCGGCTGCAATAGGGGGGCGCTGCCTTGATCCGCAAGCCTGTTATCTTGAGCTCCGCCGGAATTCGATACCTTCGGCTTGCTGGATCGCGATGAGCTCGGCGGTGACCTGTGACAATTGCGGATCCGTATTCTGTTGTTGTACAAATACGGCCCACGGCATGGAGGTTCAGAAAGTGACGGCTGTGCCGTTGGATGAACCGTGCTAGGCTAGTGAAATGTCGAATAGCATCTCAACAGACGATCTTGTCAGGCTGCCCGTGCTGCAGCGGCTTGAGCTCATCGAGGCCGTGTGGGACTCACTTGAGGTAGACGCCGCCGACATACCTCTCGCAGAGTGGCAGCGCGAGGTGATTGATAAACGGATTGATTCGCTGGAGAAGGGCGCATCGATTTGTGCGGAATGGGATGAAGTGATGGCCCGTATTGTTGCCAAGCCGTGAGTTTACCGGTCACGATCCAATCCGAGGCCGAAGCTGATATTGCAGGGGCCTTCGACTGGTACGAAGCGCGACGGACTGACCTAGGGCATGAATTGCTTGCCGAAGTCGGATTTGCCTTTACCCAAGTTGCAGAACATCCGCTGCAACCACCGCTGCTGCATCGAGGCACACGCCGTGTTCGCCTGCGGCGCTTTCCCTATATCGTGCTGTATTTGGCGCTGGCTGAACGTGTGATTGTTCTGGCAATTTTGCATGAACGGCGAAATCCTCGCCTCTTCCTCTCCCGGGCCGGCACTTCTGGCGCCTAACTTATCGGCGTTTGATTCTACCCCTACCGCCGCTTGATCCTGAACGGCAGGCTCTTGGGCGTCAGCGTCACCGTCGGTTGCACCTTGGCGGGGACTTCGCCGAGATATTCCGGCTCGAAGCGGCGGTACAGCATCGCCAGCGCCAGCGCGTTTTCCAGCTGCGACAGGGCGCCGCCGATGCAAGCGCGCTTGCCACCGCCGAACGGCAAATAGCTGTATTTGGCGCGTGACTTCATGCGGTCGGGCGAGAAGCGCTCGGGGATGAAGGCTTCCGGGTCTTCCCAGTACTTGGCATTGTGGTGGGCGATGTAGGCGCCGAGCACGATCACGTCGCCGGGGTTGATGGCGACGCCGTCGATCTCGTCGGCCTTGGTGCAACGGCGGATCAGGCCCCAGATTGGCGGATACAGCCGCATCGTCTCCTGGATCACCATGCGGATATAGGTGAGGTTCTGCGCCTGTGCCCAGGTCGGCTCACCATCGCCGCACACGGCTTGCGCTTCCTCGCGCACCTTCTGCGCCACCTCCGGGTGCTGCGTCAGCAGATACAGGCACCACGCCAGCGTCAACGCCGTCGTCTCGGTGCCGGCCCACAGGTATTGCTTCATCTCGTCGACCACCTGCTGATGGTCGAATTCCGGGAACGCCGGATCAGCTTCGGCCGCCTTCAGCATGGTCAATAAGGTTTTGCTGCGCTGGTCGAGCACAGTTGCGCCCATTACCTGGTCGGGTACTGAGCCCCATTCGTGCATGGCGCGGTGCGTCTTGTTGCCGGTGAGGTCAAGCTCGTCGCCCGCCTCCTGCTTCATGTCACGGATGGTCTTGTGATTGTTGACGTCGGTATAGGCCTTGACCATGCCGAACACGAAATGCGGGTTGAACGGCATCTCGCGGTCGAACAGCGCCTGGCAGACCATGTCGGCGGCCAGCGTCCAGGTTTCCTCGACCATCTCCACGGTTTCGCCTGAAGCAGCGAGCTTGTCCCAGCGTTCGGATTTGTTGCGCAGCGATTTGAGCAGGAACGGCAGGTATTCTTCGAACATGCCGGGATGGAAGGCGGCCTGTTGCGGGACGCGGATTTTCTGCCACAGCGCGCCATCGATGGTGATCATGGACTGGCCGAAGATCGGCTTCAGGCCATCGAAGTACTTGATGTAGTGCGGCTCATGGGTGACCAGAACACGCTTAAAATGCTCCGGCTCCGACAGGAAGACGACACGCTCTTGGCCCATATTGAGCGGGATGACGCCGCCATATTTGGCGCTCATGCGCACCAGGGTATGCATCGGGTCGCCGGCATCTTTCAGCAGCGGCTGCAACTTGAACCAGATGCTGTCGCTATCCCCGAGCGCGAAATGGCTTGGCGCAGCTTGCGCTGGCGCATCGGCGCTTGTTGGCACGGCCGCATGAGTGTCTGCTGCGGTATCCTGCATGGGTCTTGTCCGCTTCCCGGCGCCCAAGTCGGCGGCGCCCCTAATTCAATCCTATTCGGCCCTGCTGAGCCTAGCCTAGCGCACTCCATTGTCGGATGCGCGCCGCCGACCGCCAGTGCCGGCACATCAAGGCATGCCTACACCGTAAGCGTCTGATCAGCGTGGTTATCTTGCAGTCCTGGACAACAAGGCAAGGGGCGTGGGGTAGCATTGCAGGCGCGACAGTGTCCACCGGGGCACAGAGCCGCAACCGGATCAGCGTTAATTGGCGGCGGCACTGATCTCGCGGAGTTATCTCGGTAGTGTTTCAAACCTAACGCTTGGTTCCGACAGCCGTCATCCTCGAGCGGCGTGGGCCTCTTGGCCCATCGTCGACTCGGGGATCCAGCGCAAGAAGTCGCCGAAGGCGACCTAATCGGTTCTGTTGCCTCAAGAAATAGGGTCGCCTTCGGCGCAGTCTTGCGCTGGATCCCCGATGCCGCGATGCGCCAAGTGGCGCACACGGATCGAGGATGACGAAACTGGGAACCAAGCGTTAGGTTTGCAACAATATTACCAGCAGACTTTCAATGTTCACGGTGTGTTTGTGG
>JANNSA010000727.1:0-4142 GCA_031402115.1 Hyphomicrobiaceae bacterium
GTGCTGGCTGACAAGCTGGCCGCCGATGTCATGAAGTCCGCCAAGGTGGAGGCCTTTGAGCGGCGCGCTGACGCTAGCAGCGACGATCTCGATAGCTCAGTATGCGCGCATCCGTTGCGCCATCACGGCTATGATTTCGACGTGCCGCTGCTAGCCGGCGACCACGTCACCGACGACACCGGCACCGGCTTTGTCCATACTGCGCCGGGCCACGGCACCGACGACTTCGAAGTCTGGATGGCGCATGAAAAGGTGCTGGCCAAGAGCGGCATCGACACCAGCATCCCGTTCACCGTCGATGCCGATGGTGTGCTGACCAAGGACGCGCCAGGCTTCGAAGGCACGCGCGTGCTGAAAGCCAATGGCGACAAGGGCGACGCCAACGACGCGGTGATCAAGGCGCTGGGCGCCGCCGGTGCGCTGATCGGGCGCGGCCGGCTGAAGCATCAGTACCCGCATAGCTGGCGCTCGAAGAAGCCGGTGATCTATCGCAACACGCCGCAATGGTTCATCAGCATGGACCGGGCGGTAGCGGTGCCGGGCCAGAAGGCCAAGAAGTCGATCCGGCAACTGGCCTTAGCGGCGATCGAGAAGACCGAGTTTGTGCCGGCGGCGGGCCGCAACCGGCTGCACGCCATGATCGCCGAGCGTCCGGACTGGGTGATCTCGCGCCAGCGCGCCTGGGGCGTGCCGATCACGGTGTTCGTCAACAAAGAGACGGCCGAGGTCATCCCAAACGCCGAGTTCGCTGGTTCAACTGAACTGATGGAACGCATCACCACGGCCTTCACCAGGGAAGGCGCTGACGCCTGGTACAAGCCCGGCGCGCGCGACAAGCTCCTGAAGGGCCTCGTGGACAAGCCGGCTGACTGGGACAAAGTGGATGATATCCTCGATGTCTGGTTTGAGAGCGGCTGCACGCACGCCTTCGTGCTAGAGGACCGGCCCGAGCTGAAATGGCCAGCCGACTTGTACTTGGAAGGCTCAGACCAGCATCGCGGCTGGTTCCATTCGTCGTTGCTGGAGGCCTGCGGCACACGCGGGCGCGCGCCCTACGAGGCGGTGCTGACGCATGGCTTCGTGGTCGCCGAGGACGGCCGCAAAATGTCGAAATCGCTCAACAACACGGTGGCGCCGCAGGACGTCATCAAGCAGTCCGGCGCTGATATCCTCAGGCTCTGGGTGATGAGTTCGGACTATTCCGATGATCTGCGCATCGGCCCGGAGATCCTCAAGTCGGTGGTCGAAAGCTACCGCAAGATCCGCAACACGCAGCGCTGGTTGCTCGGCACGCTCAGCCACTACCAGTCCACAGACAAGGTGCCGCTGAAGAAGCTGCCAGAACTGGAGCGGCTGATGCTGCACCGGCTGGCGGAGCTCGATCCGGTCATCCGCGAGGGCTACGCGGCCTATGACTTCCGCCGCGTGCTGCAAGCGGTCTCTAACTTCTGCATCCTCGACCTGTCGGCATTCTATTTCGACATCCGCAAGGACGCGCTGTATTGCGACGCGCCATCGTCATTGCGCCGCCGCGCCGCGCTGACCGTGCTCGACCACGTCTTCGAGTGCCTGACGACCTGGCTGGCGCCGATGCTGTGCTTCACCATGGAAGAGGCGTGGCTGAGCCGTCACCCCGGCGACGACAGTTCCGTGCATTTGCAGACCTTCCCAAAGATACCCAAGGGCTGGACCGACGAAGCGCTGGCCAATCGCTGGGGCTTTGCCCGTGACGTGCGCCGGGCGGTAACGGGTGCGCTGGAACTTGAGCGGGCCGCCAAGCGGATCGGCTCCAGCTTGGAAGCCGCGCCGGTCATCCATGTTGACGACGCGGAGCTTATCAAGTTGCTCGACGGTATCGACCTGGCGGAACTGTGCATCACCTCAGGCGTGACGCTAGTGTCCGGCGCGATCCCGGACGAAGCGGTGCGGATCGCCGAGGTGCGCCATGTCGGCATCGTGCCAGTCAAGGCCACGGGAACACGCTGCGAGCGCTCGTGGCGCTTCACCGATGATGTCGGCAGTGATCCAGACTATCCGGCCTTGTCAGCGCGCGACGCCGCCGCCGTGCGCGAACGGGCCGCCGTAGGATGATGAACGAGCCCAGCATACCGGCGTCCGCTTCACTTGTCATCGCGGGCCTTGTGCCCTGGATCCATCGGCCAGCAAGCGCCGGGCGTTGCAGTGATGCACCGCCGGCGCCGCATATCAGCTTTCGAGTTCGCGGCACCTTGGGTCCTGGGCACAAGGCCCTGGACGACAGTGAGTGCCAAGTCAACGGGAGCGGCGGGGCCGGTTCCGCAAAGGCTATCCACGCATGAACCAGGCACTCGACAGTTTCCGGCTTCGGGGCCAGCATAGCCGCACTGGTGGCACGGTGGCCGCCGCCGCCTTTGTCATCGATCAAGCGCACAAGTACTGGATGATCAATATCTACGAGGTTGGCGCGCGCGGCCGTCAGGCGCTGACTCCGTTCCTCGATCTCGTCTACCTTATCAATCCGGGAGTCAGTTACAGCCTGTTCGAAATGAAGGGCGCCACAGGCCAGGCGATCCTTTCACTGTTCGCGCTGGCGGTGTCGTTCGGCATAGCGATCTGGATGACGCGCACGAATTCTCGCTTCACGGCGATCTCGCTTGGCCTCGTGATGGGTGGCGCCCTCGCCAACGCCCTTGACCGGCCGTTATTGGGCGGCGTCGCCGACTTCTTTTCGCTGCATGCCTTTGGTTTCTATTGGTATGTCTTCAATTTGGCCGATGTCGCGATTGTTGCCGGAGTGGCTGGGCTTCTGTATGAGTCGCTTGTGGGGAATCGTAAACAAGCCGTTGATGCGCCCTAGAATGCCGCAGCGACGTAAGGAATGCCGATGACCGTGATCCGTCTTGCTCCCCTGCTGGCCTTGGCACTCGCTGTCGCCCTGTCCGGTTGCGCCGGCGAAGGCGTTGAGTTGAATGGCAAGATCTTTGACGCCATGGGCCTGAGCGGTTCCAGCGCCAAGCAAGATCCAGTCATAGCGCGGCGCAATGGCATCGTGCTGCCGCCGAAGTCGGCCGCGTTGCCAGTGCCAGGCTCAGGGTCCGACGTGGCGTTAAGCGTCGAGCAGCAATTGCCAAACGATCCCAAATTGTTGATGGCACAGAAGGCCGCAAGTGAGAAAGCCGCCGAGGAGAAGCGCTGCCGCGATCAGGCGAATCGCCCGAAAGTCGAGGATACGGGCCCATCGTGCAACTCGCTGCTGAAGGCGCTGACTGGCAAGAACCTCACCGAAACCATCGCCGATTCGACGGAGTAAGTGACCCGTAGGCCGGGTCAAGCACTTCGCGCGACGCGACGGCACAAACACGGCGCGTGCGATAGCACACGCGTGCCAAGTCAAAGGTTCTCCCGTGTGGCGTCGGGTCGCGCGAGGGCCTGTCCCGGCCGGTGGGACTTACGAAACCGCCTCTCCGCCTTTACATTCCGAGTATTGACTCGTTGTAAGTTGACGCTGGCCCGGCAAATTCACATCCTAGCGCTCCATGAACGGCTGATGCGGCGGGACAATCCCCCCTCGCGCCACCATAACCCTTAGGGGAACCCGTGATCTCCAACGGCACCCGTTACGTAACCAAGTTCCTGCCTCAAACCCTGGCGATCACGCTCATCATGCTGGCACATACGGCTTTCGCGGTCCATTCGGCGCACGCGCAGTCGCGCGCTACGCAGTTCAAGCTCGACAACGGCATGGATGTGATCGTGGTGCCGGATCGCCGCGCACCCGTGGTGACGCACATGGTCTGGTACCGGGTCGGCTCGTCTGATGAGCAGCGCGGCACCTCGGGCATCGCGCACTTCCTCGAGCACCTGATGTTCAAGGGCACTGAGAAGATCCAAGGACCGCAATTCTCCAAGATTATTGCCCGCAATGGTGGCGTCGATAATGCCTTCACGTCGCACGACGTGACCTCCTACCACCAGAACGTCTCGAAGGACCGGCTACCGCTGGTCATGGAGATGGAGGCGGACCGCATGGTAAACCTGCAGATGACCGAGGAGGACGTGACAACCGAGCGGAAGGTCATTCTCGAAGAACGCAGCCAGCGCACCGACAGCGATCCGGATGCCCTGTTCGGCGAGCAGCGCCGCGCCGCGCAGTTCATGAACCA